>NZ_CDRQYH010000144.1:0-3131 GCF_977039595.1 Enterobacter sp. | reverse complement strand
CCAACAAACGTGTCTTTCAGGCACTCGAACTGAGTACCTTCAACTACGCGGCGCAGCAGGGTGTTACGAACAACACGCATGTATACGCCAGCTTCACGACCTGCTTTACGCAGTTCAGTCATTTTGTCTACAGTAACGCCACGGGAATCCGCAACTACTGCAGACAGCGCGCCTTTGGCTACTTCGCTGACTTCAGCAACAATCGCTTGTTTGTCTTGAAGATTTAAAGCCATTAGCTTTGCTCCTGGATGTTTGCCGGAACTCATGTTCCGGAACTCACTTCACTCTCCCCAACGGAAAGAGCGTCTTAATACGGTGAGCAGAAACAAGCCAGAGTATCCAAAAATAATCTTAGCGTTCTGTCACCGTCTACGCAGGGGATTAAGTCTCTTGCGAAACACCTGCGGTCTTCGACGGAGGCCTGGATCAGGCCAGGCTCCAACGAACAAATCTTTTAGCCGCTAACTTTTGTTAGCAAACGTGGGGGTAAGATTGTAGACAAAATCACCGCCCACGTAAAGGCATTAGTTTGCAGCAGCGCTCAGGCCAGCCTGGTCAACTGCAACACCTGCACCCATAGTGGTGGAGATGCTAACTTTCTTGATGTATACGCCTTTCGCCTGAGTTGGTTTCGCTTTTTTCAGCGCAACCAGGAGAGCTTCCAGGTTTTCTTTCAGTTTGTCAGCGTCAAAGTCCACTTTACCGATGGTGGTGTGGATGATGCCGTTTTTGTCGTTACGATAACGAACCTGACCTGCTTTAGCGTTCTTAACCGCTTCAGCAACGTTAGGGGTTACAGTACCAACTTTCGGGTTTGGCATCAGGCCGCGTGGACCCAGAACCTGGCCCAGCTGGCCAACAACGCGCATTGCATCTGGAGAAGCAATAACAACGTCAAAGTTCATTTCGCCTTTCTTGATCTGATCAGCCAGATCTTCCATACCTACCAGTTCAGCGCCGGCAGCTTTAGCAGCTTCAGCGTTCGCACCCTGAGCAAATACAGCTACGCGAACGGAACGGCCAGTACCGTGTGGCAGTACAGTTGCGCCACGAACGTTCTGATCGGATTTACGCGCGTCGATGCCGAGGTTAACGGCAACGTCAACGCTTTCAACGAACTTAGCAGTTGCCAGTTCTTTCAGCAGAGCGATAGCTTCGTTGATGTCGTACTGTTTGGTCGCATCAACTTTGTCACGGATCACGGACATGCGCTTGGTCAGTTTAGCCATTTCTTAGTCCTCCACTACCAGGCCCATGGAACGTGCAGTACCTTCGATTGAGCGAGTCATCGCTTCAATGTCGGCACCAGTCATGTCGGCAGCTTTGGTCTGCGCGATTTCCTGCAGCTGAGCGCGGGAAATTTTACCCACTTTGTCTTTGTTCGGTTTACCGGAACCAGACTTGATACCAGCCGCTTTCTTCAGCAGAACAGCTGCTGGAGGGGTTTTGGTAACGAAAGTGAAAGAACGGTCAGCGTAAACAGTGATTACGACTGGGATTGGCAGACCTTTTTCCAGGGATTCAGTTTTTGCGTTGAACGCTTTACAGAATTCCATGATGTTCACACCCTGCTGACCCAGAGCTGGACCAACTGGTGGACTTGGGTTCGCCATACCAGCTGCAACCTGCAGCTTGACGTAGGCTTGTACTTTCTTAGCCATTCTAAAATCCTCTGATTGGGTGATAGCGCCTCAGGGAGGCTCCCCGTGAATAAAATTCGTTTTACGGGCCGGGGCCAATAAAAACAAAAGGCGCGAAATTGTATTCCAATCTCGCGCCCTGTGCAACGATTAAATCGCCGCTTTTTTGATCGCTGCTTAGGCTTTTTCGACCTGCGCAAAGTCCAGTTCTACCGGGGTCGCACGACCGAAGATAGAAACAGAAACTTTCAGGCGGGACTTCTCGTAGTCCACTTCTTCAACGACGCCATTAAAGTCAGCAAACGGACCGTCGCTAACACGAACCATTTCACCCGGTTCAAACAGCGTTTTCGGACGCGGCTTATCACCCACCTGCTGCAGGCGGTTCATAATCGCATCAACTTCTTTATCGCTGATTGGCGCCGGACGGTCAGACGTGCCGCCGATAAAGCCCATCACGCGCGGTACGCTGCGCACCAGGTGCCAGCTCGCATCGTTCATCACCATCTGAACCAGCACGTAACCCGGGAAGAATTTACGCTCGCTTTTGCGACGTTGGCCGCCACGGATCTCAACCACTTCTTCGGTCGGAACCATAACTTCGCCAAATAACTCTTCCATGTTGTGTAATTTGATATGCTCACGCAGCGACGTTGCTACGCGGCCTTCAAAACCGGAAAACGCCTGAACGACGTACCAACGCTTTTTAGGGGCTTCAGACATCTTAGAACCTCAGGCCAGTAATAAAGGAAACCAGGCGAACCAGAATACCATCCAGTCCCCACAGGATCAGTGACATTACCGCAGTCACTGCAGCCACGATCAGCGTGGTGTGCAATGTTTCCTGGCGAGTCGGCCAAATGACCTTGCGGACTTCGGTACGTGCTTCACGAGCGAAAGCAACGGTCGCTTTACCCTTAGTCGTCAACAGCGCGACACCGCCCGCTGCAGCAATCAGAATCACCACTGCCAGCGCGCGGAGCGGCAGCATCATGTCACGATAAAGATAGTTGCCAACGATTGCCACAATCAGCAGCACGGCAACAGCGACCCACTTCATCGCTTCCAGGCCGCGCCCGCTCCCTTGAGCTTCGGTATTCGCACTCATAAACCAACCTGTCAGAAGAATTCTACAAATAATTTCACCCCGCGATTGCGAGGCGAGCCAAATCGAAACGCTAATCCCTTTATGGATTATACGCTCTCTGCAGAGCCTGTCTCAGCAATGATTATGACAAAAATAATCACTGATGAGCCAGGTTCTGATGTGAAAGCGTGCAAAAAGGGCATCAAATGATGCCCTTTTCATGCGCATTGCGTCAAATGTTATCAGCGATTAGCCGAGAACTTTAGCAACCACGCCCGCGCCAACGGTACGGCCACCTTCACGGATTGCGAAACGCAGACCGTCGTCCATCGCGATTGGGTGGATCAGAGTCACAACCATCTTGATGTTGTCGCCTGGCATTACCATCTCAACGCCTTCTGGCA
>NZ_CDRQYH010000143.1:0-3167 GCF_977039595.1 Enterobacter sp. | reverse complement strand
TCGTGGTGCGCTGGACTGCTCAGGTGTTAAAGACCGTAAGCAGGCTCGCTCCAAGTACGGCGTGAAGCGTCCTAAGGCTTAATGGTTCTCCGTTAAGTAAGGCCAAACTGATTTATCTTAATGTCACACTAAACTCTTTGAGTTTTGGACAATCCTGAATTAACAACGGAGTATTCCCATGCCACGTCGTCGCGTCATTGGTCAGCGTAAAATTCTTCCAGATCCGAAATTCGGATCAGAACTGCTGGCAAAATTTGTAAATATCCTGATGGTAGATGGTAAAAAATCTACTGCAGAAGCAATCGTATACAGCGCGCTTGAGACCCTGGCTCAGCGTTCTGGTAAAAATGAACTGGAAGCTTTCGAAGTCGCTCTCGACAACGTTCGCCCAACTGTAGAAGTTAAGTCCCGCCGCGTTGGTGGTTCTACTTATCAGGTTCCAGTTGAAGTTCGTCCGGTTCGTCGTAATGCCCTGGCAATGCGTTGGATCGTTGAAGCTGCTCGTAAACGCGGTGATAAATCCATGGCTCTGCGTCTGGCGAACGAACTTTCTGATGCTGCAGACAACAAAGGTACTGCAGTTAAGAAACGTGAAGACGTTCACCGTATGGCAGAAGCCAACAAGGCGTTCGCACACTACCGTTGGTAATCCCTTCGGAGTCTTAGTCACCAGGCGGGCGCTTCAGAGAAGCCGCCCGCTCTGGGTAACTTAACTGAACGCCTAAAGATATAAACGAGGAATCAAATGGCTCGTACAACACCCATCGCACGCTACCGTAACATCGGTATCAGTGCGCACATCGACGCCGGTAAAACCACTACTACCGAACGTATTCTGTTCTACACCGGTGTAAACCACAAAATCGGTGAAGTTCATGACGGCGCAGCCACCATGGACTGGATGGAACAGGAGCAGGAGCGTGGTATCACTATCACCTCCGCAGCGACTACTGCATTCTGGTCAGGTATGGCTAAGCAGTACGAACCGCATCGCGTAAACATCATCGACACCCCAGGGCACGTTGACTTCACCATCGAAGTAGAACGTTCCATGCGTGTGCTTGACGGCGCGGTAATGGTTTATTGCGCAGTTGGTGGTGTTCAGCCACAGTCTGAAACCGTATGGCGTCAGGCGAACAAATATAAAGTTCCACGCATCGCGTTCGTTAACAAAATGGACCGTATGGGTGCTAACTTCCTGAAAGTTGTTGGCCAGATCAAAACCCGTCTGGGCGCGAACCCTGTTCCGCTGCAGCTGGCAATTGGTGCTGAAGAAGGCTTCACCGGCGTTATCGACCTGGTGAAAATGAAAGCCATCAACTGGAACGATGCAGACCAGGGCGTTACCTTCGAATACGAAGATATCCCAGCTGCAATGCAGGACCTGGCTGACGAATGGCACCAGAACCTGATCGAATCCGCTGCTGAAGCTTCTGAAGAGCTGATGGAGAAATACCTGGGTGGTGAAGAACTGACTGAAGAAGAGATCAAAAAAGCTCTGCGTCAGCGCGTTCTGAACAACGAAATCATCCTGGTAACCTGTGGTTCTGCGTTCAAGAACAAAGGTGTTCAGGCGATGCTGGATGCGGTAGTTGACTACCTGCCATCCCCGGTTGACGTTCCTGCGATCAACGGCATCCTGGACGACGGTAAAGATACTCCGGCTGAGCGTCACGCAAGCGACGAAGAGCCATTCTCTGCACTGGCGTTCAAAATTGCTACCGACCCATTCGTGGGTAACCTGACCTTCTTCCGCGTTTATTCTGGTGTGGTTAACTCCGGTGACACCATCCTGAACTCCGTGAAAGCGGCGCGTGAGCGTTTTGGCCGTATCGTACAGATGCACGCTAACAAACGTGAAGAGATCAAAGAAGTTCGTGCGGGCGACATCGCTGCAGCTATCGGTCTGAAAGACGTGACCACTGGTGACACCCTGTGTGACCCGGATCACCCGATCATTCTGGAGCGTATGGAATTCCCTGAGCCGGTAATCTCCATCGCAGTTGAACCAAAAACCAAAGCTGACCAGGAAAAAATGGGTCTGGCTCTGGGCCGTCTGGCGAAAGAAGACCCATCATTCCGCGTATGGACTGATGAAGAATCTAACCAGACCATCATCGCTGGTATGGGTGAACTGCACCTGGACATCATCGTTGACCGTATGAAGCGTGAATTCAACGTTGAAGCGAACGTGGGTAAACCTCAGGTTGCTTACCGCGAAGCGATTCGCGCGAAAGTTACCGACATTGAAGGTAAACACGCTAAGCAGTCTGGTGGTCGCGGTCAGTACGGTCACGTTGTGATCGACATGTACCCACTGGAGCCGGGCTCTAACCCGAAAGGTTACGAGTTCATCAACGACATCAAAGGTGGTGTAATTCCTGGCGAATACATCCCTGCCGTTGATAAAGGCATCCAGGAACAGCTGAAAGCGGGCCCTCTGGCTGGCTATCCGGTTGTTGACATGGGTGTTCGTCTGCACTTCGGTTCTTACCACGACGTTGACTCCTCTGAACTGGCGTTTAAACTGGCTGCGTCTATTGCCTTTAAAGAAGGCTTTAAGAAAGCAAAACCAGTTCTGCTTGAGCCAATCATGAAGGTTGAAGTAGAAACTCCTGAAGAGAACACCGGTGACGTTATCGGTGACTTGAGCCGTCGTCGCGGTATGCTGCGTGGTCAGGAATCCGAAGTAACTGGCGTTAAGATCCACGCTGAAGTTCCGCTGTCTGAAATGTTCGGATATGCGACTCAGCTGCGTTCTCTGACCAAAGGTCGTGCATCATACACCATGGAATTCCTGAAGTATGATGATGCGCCTAACAACGTTGCTCAGGCCGTTATTGAAGCCCGTGGTAAGTAATCCACAGGATTAAAACCTAAGTCCCGTGCTCTCTCCAGAGGGGAGAGCACTATAGTAAGGAATATAGCCGTGTCTAAAGAAAAATTTGAACGTACAAAACCGCACGTCAACGTTGGTACTATCGGCCACGTTGACCATGGTAAAACTACCCTGACTGCTGCAATCACTACCGTTCTGGCTAAAACCTACGGTGGTTCTGCTCGTGCATTCGACCAGATCGATAACGCACCAGAAGAAAAAGCTCGTGGTATCACCATCAACACCTCTCACGTTGAGTACGACACCCCGACTCGCCACTACGCACACG
>NZ_CDRQYH010000142.1:0-22760 GCF_977039595.1 Enterobacter sp. | reverse complement strand
TGTCTGACCCGCGCGGAAATTAACGCAAAAATGTACAGGGAGCAAATTAAGAATTTTCCGTAAATAACAGTCGGTTTATATGTTTCATCTGAGGGTCATTTTAAGAGTTTTGTCCAGAAACCCCATCTTTTTTCTTAATTGTAACACCACATTAACATTGGGGGTGTAGTGGCTTATAACGCATTTTGTTATGCTGCTAACCACTTTAGGAAATAAGTAAATTCTTAATTTAAATAAGACGCAGGCAGATCTCATCTCCAGAGGAAATGGGTATGGGGGAGTTTTACCTAAAATACGGCAAGGATGCTAAATAAGATATTTGTCTAATTATCTATACCTCTTTTTGGGTAATTGCTTCAGTGTCACTCAGAGTCAGGGAGATAACAATGACGATATTACGAAAGCCTATGTTACGCCGATTTACAGCAGCACTGGCATTCATTTCATTAGCCATAAATACTGCGTACGCCAATAGCAGTCAGGTGGGCATTGCCCCGGTTGCCACGACAACCTTAAAAGAAAGCATTCTTTTTGCTATCGATCGCGATCCGTCTATTAGTCAGCAGGCCGCACAATTAGGTATTGGCCAGGCACAAATAGATGAAGCGCGCAGCGGCTGGATGCCGCAAATATCGTTGAACGGGAGTACAGGGCACAGCCAGACCACCGATTCCAGCGGGTCGCTGAAGAATTCGGCCGCCTGGGGGCTGAGCCTGACGCAGCTGCTGTACGATTTTGGCAAGACCAATAACAGCATCAGCCAGTCTTCGGCCCAGCGCGATAGCTATCGCTATCAGCTGATGGGCACGCTCTCTGACGTGGCGGAAAAAACGGCGCTGAGCTACGTCGAGGTCAAACGCTATGCCGATCTGCTGCAGGCGGCAAAGGAGAACGTTCAGGCGCTGAAAAACGTTGAGCAGCTGGCAAAGCTGCGTGCCGACGCGGGCGTGAGTTCGACCTCCGATGAGCTCCAGACCCGCACGCGTATTGCCGGCATGCAGGCGACGGTCGCACAGTATCAGGCCGCCTTAAACAGCGCCCGCGCGCGGCTTGCGGTATTAACCGGTATGCAGGCAGAAAACTATTCGCCTGTACCCGCAAACCTCGCGGTTGAACCTGATTCGCTCAACCGCATTGATTACTCGCTGATACCGGCGGTTATGGCCGCGCAAAACATGGAGCGCTCTGCCCAGTACGGCGTGGAAACGGCGAAGTCCCAGCACTGGCCGACGTTAAGCCTGAAGGGCGGGCGCACCCGTTATGAATCGGACAACCGTTCGTACTGGGACGACCAGATCCAGCTCAATATTGACGCACCGCTTTATCAGGGGGGCGCAGTTTCCGCACGAGTGCGGCAGGCTGAAGGAGCACGGGCGATGGCCTCCTCTCAGGTCGATCAGGCGCGTTTCGACGTCCTGCAAAAAGCCTCCGTCGCGCAGGCGGACTGGACCGGCGCACGGGGAAGAATGGAGGCCGGGAAGCAGCAGCTGGAAAATGCCCTGCGCGCCCGGGATGTTTATAAAAATGAGTACACCCTGAGCAAGCGGAGCATTAACGATCTGCTCAGCGTTGAGCAGGATGTCTGGCAGGCTACTTCGGCGAAAATAATCGCTGAGTATGATGGCTGGAGTTCGGCAATTAATTATGCTTCCGCGGTTGATAATTTAATGCCGCTTATTGGAATAGAGAAAAACGCTGCCGCAAAATTACCCGATTTGAGTTAATAAAAGACGCGCAGTGTTGCGCAAAGTAAGACTGAAAATAATGGGTGTTTTTTCCCAGGGATAGCTACATCCATCTGGTGGACATATCCACAGGAATCCGTACACCTGCAAGGAGAAGAATATGAGTAACATAAAAGTTGTTGATGTCATCATTCGCAAAACGGCGGAGAAAACGAAATTAACCGGCGAAGGAAATCTGTCGGTCTCTATTTCATCCCCGAGCGTGATTGAAATCCAGGGTTCTGCTCAGGATGTGGTGCGCTATGTCCGCCAGGGTAAAGACCTCCTTATTTATATGAAAGATGGCAGCGTTATTCGCTGCAATAACTATTTTGTTGAAGATCCTGAAACGCATACTCAGTCAGAGCTGGTATTCAACGATCGTCAGGAACTGACGCATATTTCTTTTGCCGATGCCGGGGACGCGTCAGGCGCTGCGGTGACCGAGTTAACCGCGCAGGCCACACCGATTAGCAGCATTCAACCTTTCCTTGAACAGGAAAGCGTCTTAAGCGACGCGCCGTGGGGCTGGATTGCGGGAGCTGCATTAGGTGGCGGTGCCATCGGGGCACTGCTGGCAAACGGCGGCGACGGCGAAACTAAGACAAAAGTTATTGATAATACGAAAGAGGTGGAAAGCGCCACGCCAACCTTCCTGCTGTCGGATAAAGCGGGTGACAAGCAGGGCGTGCTGAGCGCAAACGAGATCACGGACGACAGCAACCCAACCTTTAGCGGTACCGGTCAGCCGGGCGCGACCATCCAGGTCAAAGACAGTAGCGGCAGCACCATTGCGAGCACGATGGTCGGCAAAGACGGCACGTGGACGGTAATGTTACCGACGCAAACGGACGGGGAGCATACCTGGTCGGTCGTGCAGATCGACGGCAGTAAAACCACCTCTGCGGGTAGTATCACCGTGACGGTTTCAACCGCCGATGCCGCCATTACGCTTGCCACCACGGCGGGCGATAACGTGCTGAACGCCAGCGAACAATCCGCGGGCTTTACGGTTTCCGGAGCCAGCAAAAACCTGGCGCAGGGTACCTTACTTACCGTAACGCTGAACGGCAAAACCTACGCGGCTGAAGTCGGGGCAGACGGCGCGTGGAGCGTGAACGTGCCTGCAGCAGACGCGCAGGCGCTGGGCGACGGCACCTGGACGGTTAACGTCAGCGGTAAAGACGCGGCGGGTAATACCGTGAGCGGCAGCCAGACGATTGGCGTGGATACCACCGCGCCAACCCTCTCTGTCGATACCCTCGCGCAGGACAACATCATTAATGCGGCTGAGCACAATCAGCCGCTGACCCTGACCGGTAAAACGAATGCGGAAGCCGGTCAGATCGTCACGGTCACGCTGAACGGTAAAAACTATAACGCTACGGTGGGTAGCGACGGCACCTGGTCCGTCACGCTTGCAGCGAACGACGTGCAGGCGCTCAACGAGGGCAATCACAGTCTGACGGTTAACGTTAGCGACAAAGCGGGCAACGGTACGTCCGTGACGGGAGATTTCACGGTTGATACCACCGCGCCGGTCGTCACTATCGATACCGTGGCGGGCGACGATACCCTCAATATCAGCGAGCAGGGGCAGGCGCAGATTATTTCCGGGCAGGCGAGCGGCGCGTCGGCAGGCGATGTGGTCACCGTGACCGTTGGCGGACAGTCCTTCACCGGCGTGGTGCTGGCGGACGGCAGCTGGAGCGTAGGCGTTCCGGCGTCCGTGCTGGGCGCGTTGGGAGAAGGTAACCATACAATTTCAGTTTCCGTGACCGACGCGGCAGGCAACACCGGCAGCGCCACGCACGATATTACGCTGAGCGGAAACCCGCCAGAATTTACGATTGACGCCATCAGCCAGGACAACGTGCTGAATGCTCAGGAGGCAATGCAGCCGCTGAGCCTCACCGGCACCAGCAACCTGCCTGACGGCAGCGCTATCACCGTGACGCTGAACAACGTCAGCTATCAGGCCACCGTTGAAAACGGTATCTGGGCGGTCCAGGTGCCGGTTTCCGACGTGCTGAATCTGGCGAACACCCTTTACACCGTCAGCGTCAGCGGTACCGACAGCGTGGGTAACAGCGGCTCTGCCGGGGCGACGCTGCTGGTGGATACCGTACTTCCGCAGGTCATTATCAATACCTTTGCGGGCGACAACCTGGTCAATAACGCCGAAGCGGGCGTCGATCAAACCCTCAGCGGTCGCGTTACCGGCGCGGCGGCGGGCGATACCGTATCTGTCACCGTGGGCGGCAAGAGCTACACCGCAACGGTTGGCAGCGACCTGACCTGGAGCGTGAAAATTCCGTCAGCGGATCTTCAGGCCTTTGGCGACGGGGATTTAACCTTTACCGCGTCGGTGACCAACGGGCACGGCAATACCGGCACCGGCGAGCGCGATATCAATATCAATGCTGAACTGCCGGGCCTGCGCGTAAACACCATTTCCGGCGATGACGTCATCAACGCGATCGAACAGCAGCAGGATCTGAGCGTCACCGGCTCCAGCACCCATCTGGCTGCCGGCACGCAGATTACCGTTACCATCAACAACGTTGATTACGTTACCGCGGTTAACGCCAGCGGCAACTGGCAGATCGGCGTCCCGGCGGCGGACCTGGAGGCCTGGAGCGCGGGAGGCATCACGGTTAGCGTCAGCGCGGTAGATGCCTGGGGCAACACCGTTGCGGCTGAACACCCGATTGAACTGGATCTGAACGCCGTGGCGGTCACCATTGATACCGTCTCCGGCGACGACCTGCTGAATGCGGCAGAAAAAGGCGCCGATTTAACAATTTCCGGCCAGACGCAGGGCGTGGAGGCGGGGCAGACCGTGGTGGTGAAATTCGCCGACCAGACCTTCACCGCGCAGGTGCAGCAGGACGGCTCCTGGAGCCTGACCGTGCCCGCCAGCGCCATGGAAACACTCATCGACGGGCGCGCGCAGGTGAGCGTCAGCGTCACTAACGTCAACGGCAACAGTGCCGACGCGTCGCGCGTAGTCACGGTGGATACGCAGCCACCGGCGATTACGCTCGATAACCTGACCGCCGATAACATCATCAACGCGGCTGAAGCGCAGCAGGATTTACTGTTAAGCGGTAGCAGCAGTGCGGAACCCGGCCAGACGGTTACCGTGACGCTGAACGGCAAAACGTATCAGACTACGGTCCAGACGGACGGTACCTGGCAACTGAGCGTCCCGGCGGCTGATGTCGGTGCCCTCAACGATGGCATCGTTACCGTGACGGCCACCGTGAGCGACGTGGCGGGCAACACCAGCAGCGCCGACCGCGTGGGTCTGGTGGACGCGACCGTGCCGCAGGTGACCATCAACAGCTTTGTCACCGACACCAACACCGTTAACCAGCTCGCCCATTCACAGGCGCAGGTCCTGAGCGGCTCCGTCACCGGCGCGGCAGCGGGCGATCTGGTGACCATCACCATTAACAGCGTCGATTACACCACCGTGGTGGATGCGGCGGGCAACTGGAGCCTTGGCCTGCCGGCGTCCGTCGTGCAGGGGCTGGCTGACGGCACCTGGACAGTTGACGTCTCCGTGACCGACAGATCCGGCAATACCGGAAGCAGTTCGCTGGATGTGGTGGTGAATACCGTGACGCCCGTCATCGGTATCAACACGCTGGCGGCGGACGACGTGATTAACGCGACCGAGAAAGGCGAAGATCTGCAGATTTCCGGCACCAGCAACCAGCCGGAAGGCACGACTATTACGGTGACCCTGAACGGCATTCAGTACACGGCCACCGCTGACGCCAGCGGCAACTGGAGCGTGACCGTACCGGCGGCAAACGTGCTGGCGCTGGGCGAAGCGAATTACACCGTGACGGCGAACGTCACCGATAGCGTAGGCAACAGCGCCTCAGCCTCACACGATGTGCTGGTAGACAGCTCGCTGCCGGTGGTGACGATTAACACGCTGGCGGGCGACAATATCGTTAACGCGGCGGAAGTGGCGGCAGGGCAAACCCTGTCCGGCAAAGTCACGAACGCGGCGCCAGGTGACACTGTCACGATTATCCTTGGCGGCCAGACATACACGGCTACCGTACAGGACGATCTGACCTGGAGCCTGCCGTTAAGCGAGAGCCAGTTCACCGCGCTCGGCAACGGGGATCTCACCGTATCGGCCAGCGTCACCAACGCGCACGGCAATACCGGTTCCTCTTCGCTCGACTTCACCATCGACGCCCAGCTTCCGGGACTGCGTATTGATACGGTCGCAGGCGACGACGTGATCAACGTGATTGAACACGCGCAGAACCTGATTGTATCCGGAACCAGCACCGATCTGGCGGCGGGCAGCGCCGTGACCGTGACCATCAACGGCAAAGCCTATTCCGCAACGGTGCTGGCGGACGGCACCTGGCAGGCAGCGGTACCTGCTGCGGACGTGTCCCAGTGGGCGGATGGCTCGCTGGATATCAAGGCAAGCGCGCAGGATGCTTCTGGCAACCCGGTAACCATCGGGAGCGTCGTGGACGTCGATCTCGCGCCGGTCGCCATCACCATCAACAGCGTGACCGACGACAACGTGCTTAACGCGGCGGAAAAAGGCCAGGATTTGGTGCTGTCCGGCACCACTTCCAGTGTTGAAGCGGGCCAGACCGTAACCATCACCTTCGCAGGGAAAACCTACACCACGACGGTGGATGGCAACGGCGACTGGACCTGGACCGTTCCGGCTGCCGATCTGAGCGGCCTGAAAGACGGCGACGCCAGCGTTCAGGTCAGCGTCATCAACGTGAACGGCAACGCCGCGTCTTCGGCGCAGGCATTCAGCGTCGACACCACCGCGCCGACGGTTACCATCAACACCATCAGCGGCGATAACATGCTGAATGCGGCAGAGGCGGCGCAGGATCTGACCCTGAGCGGGACCTCTACTGCCGAAGCGGGCCAGACGGTCACCGTGACCTTCAACGGCAACCAATATAGCGCGCAGGTGCAGGCGGACGGCAGCTGGACGCTGGACGTGCCTGCGGCGGATCTGGCGGGCATCACCGACGGCAGCGCCGCGGTAACGGCGACCGTGTCAGATAAGGCAGGCAACCCGGCCAGCGCGGGCTCTTCAGTGCTGGTCGATACCACCGTACCGCAGATTTCGTTCAACATCGTTGCGGGCGACGACGTCGTGAATATTGCCGAGCACGGCCAGGCGCTGATCGTCTCCGGTAAGGTGACGGGCGCGCAGGCGGGCGACGTGATTACCGTGACCCTGAACGGGAAAGACTACAGCGCCATGCTGGACGCGTCCGGCAGCTGGAGCGTGGGCGTTCCGGCGGCGGACGTGGGCGCGCTGGCAAACGGCGAGCAGACGATCTCCGCGACCCTCACCGACAAAGCCGGTAACAGCACCAGCGCGACGCACGAGTTTGACGTCTCCCTCACCGCGCCGGTGATTGCCATCAATACCCTGGCGGCTGACGACGTGATCAACGCGACCGAGAAAGGCCAGGATCTGCAGGTGTCCGGCACCAGCAACCAGCCGGAAGGAACCGCCATTACGGTGACGCTGAACGGCATCAACTATACGGCCACCGCCGACGCGAGCGGGAACTGGAGCGTGACCGTTCCGGCGGCAAACGTCTCGGCGCTAGGCGAAGCGAGCTATGTGGTGACGGCGAGCGTAACCGACACCGCGGGCAACAGCGCGAGCACCGGTCACAGCGTGCTGGTCGACAGCGCGCTGCCGCAGGTCACCATCAACCCGGTCGCCACGGACGACGTTATTAACGCGGCGGAAGTGGCTGCCGGACAGACCCTGAGCGGGAAAGTGAGCGGCGCGGCGAGCGGTGACACCGTCACGATTTCAATTGGCGGCAATACGTACACCGCGATGGTTCAGGACGATCTGAGCTGGTCGGTCAACGTGCCGTCCACGACCTTAACCGCCATCGGGAACGGCGATCTGACCGTGTCAGCCAGCGTCACCAACGGCCACGGCAACACCGGCACCGGCGAGCGCGAAATCGTGATAGACGCTAACCTGCCTGGCCTGCGGGTCGACACCGTGGCGGGCGACGATATCATCAACAGCATCGAGCACGCTCAAAACCTGATTATCACCGGCTCCAGCGAAGGCCTGGCAGCGGGCGCGGCGTTAACGGTGACCGTCAATGGTAAAACTTACGCCGCAACCGTGCTGGCAGACGGGACCTGGACGGCGGCCATTCCGGCGGCAGACGTCAGCGCGCTGAATGCGGGCACGGTCACCGTGACCGTGGACGGCCAGAGCGCGGCGGGCAATCCGGTTTCCATCAGCCATGACGTGAAGGTGGATCTGGCGGCAGTCGCCATCAGCATTAACCCGATTGCCTCTGACGACGTGATTAACGCGGCGGAGAAAGGCGCGGACCTGGTGCTGTCCGGCTCCACCACCAACGTGGAAGAAAACCAGACCGTCACCATCACCTTCGGCGGCAAGTCGTACACCGCGACGGTCGATGCCGACGGCAACTGGACGGCTACCGTGCCGTCTGCCGATTTGGGCAGCCTGAAGGATGGCGATGCCAGCGTGCAGGTGAGCGTCACCAACGTGAACGGCAACAGCGCGTCCGCGGGCCGCGAGTACAGCGTGGACGCTACCGCGTCGACGGTGTCTATTGAAATCATCAGCGACAACAACATCATCAATGCGGCCGAAGCGCAGCAGGATCTGGTGATTAACGGCGTCACCAACGCCGAAGCGGGTCAGACCGTCACCGTGACCCTGAACGGCGTGGACTACACCACCACCGTTGAGGCTAACGGCAGCTGGAGCGTGACCGTACCGTCCGCCGATCTGGGCGCGATTGCCGACGGAAACTACACCGTCAGCGCCGCCGTATCGGATAAAGCGGGCAACCCGGCCTCCGCGGATCGCGACGTGCTGGTTGATACCACCGTTCCACAGCTGACCATTCACACCGTTTCCGACGACGACGTGATCAACAGCGCCGAGCATGCGCAGGCCCTGATAGTCACCGGTTCCGTGACCGGCGCGGCGGCGGGCGATGTGGTCACCGTCACCCTCAACGGCAAATCGTACACCGCCACTCTCGACGCCTCCGGCAACTGGAGCGTGGGCGTGCCTGCGGCGGACGTCACCGCGCTGGCCGCCGGGGATTACACCATCACCGCGGCGCTGACCGATAAAGCCGGCAACAGCAACAGCGCCACGCACGGCGTAGAGGTGAACCTGACCGCGCCGGGGCTGACCATTGACACCGTTTCCGGTGACGATGTAATCAACAATACTGAGAAAACCCAGGATCTGACCCTCTCCGGTACGGCTTCCGGCCTGGCGGCAGGCGCGGTGGTGACCGTGATGCTCAACGGCAAAGCGTACAGTGCGCAGGTGGACGATAACGGAAAATGGACCACCACCGTTCCGGCGAGCGAAGTCGGTCAGCTGGGCGAGGCGCTTTACACCGTCACCGCCTCGGCGACGGACGGCGTCGGTAACAGCACCAGCGCGTCTCACACCGTGAACGTGGAGTCCGTTCTGCCGGGCGTGATCGTTAACACCATTGCGGGCGACGACGTCATTAACGCGGCAGAGCTGGCAGCCGGCCAGACCATCAGCGGTAAGGTGGTGAATGCCGAAGCGGGCAACACCGTGACCGTGACCATTGGCGGTAACATCTACACCGCAACGGTGCAGAGCGATCTCACCTGGTCCGTCGATGTGCCTGAATCTGTTCTGACGGCGCTGGGCAACGGCGATTTGACGGTGTCAGCCAGCGTGACCAACGGCGTCGGCAACAGCGGATCCGCTGAGCGCGATATCACGATCGACGCTAACCTGCCGGGCCTGCGCGTGGATACCGTGGCGGGTGACGACGTGATCAACAGCATCGAACACGAGCAGAACCTGATTATCACCGGTTCCAGCGACGGGCTGATGGCAGGCGCGGCGCTGAACGTGACCGTAAACGGCAAGACCTATCCGGCGACCGTGCTGGCGGACGGCACCTGGAGCGCGGCGATCCCGGCCGCGGACGTCGGCGCATTGAGTGCTGGCACGGTTACCGTGACCGTTGCGGGCCAGAGCAGCGCCGGTAACCCGGTTTCCATCAGCCACGATGTAACGGTGGATCTGGCGAGCGTTGCCATCAGCATTGACGCCATCGCCACCGATGACGTGATTAACGCGGCCGAGAAGGGCGCGGATCTGGTGCTCTCAGGCACTACCTCAAACGTCGAAGAAAACCAGACCGTCACCATCATCTTCGGCGGCAAAAGCTACACCGCGACCGTAGGCGCCGACGGCAAGTGGACGACCACGGTGCCAGCGGCCGATCTGGCGGGTCTGAAAGACGGCGACGCCAGCGTGCAGGTGAGCGTCACCAACGTCAACGGCAACAGCGCCTCGGCGGGACGTGAGTACAGCGTGGATGCCACCGCGCCGACCGTCACGATTAATACCCTGGCGACGGACGATATTCTGAATGCCGCCGAAGCGAAGAGCGATCTGACCGTGTCCGGTACCAGCTCTGCAGAAGCTGGCCAGACGGTGACCGTGTCGCTGAACGGCAAAGACTACACCACAACCGTCAGCGCGGACGGCAGCTGGACGCTCAACGTCCCGGCGGCCGATGTTGCGGCCCTGACGGACGGCAGCGTGACCGTTACCGCATCGGTAAGCGACAAGGCGGGCAACCCGGCGTTGGTTGATCACACTCTGACGGTGGACGTCACCGTTCCTGCGGTGACCATCAATACCGTGGCGGGCGACGATGTCATTAACCTCGCAGAACACAGCCAGGCGCACATCATCAGCGGCACCGCCACCGGCGCGGCTGCGGGCGATAAGGTCACCGTCACCATCGGCGGCCAGACGTACACCACCGTGCTGGACGCGGCGGGGAACTGGAGCGTGGGCGTCCCGGCGAGCGTGATTTCCGGCCTCAGCGACGGCACCGTGACCGTCACGGCGTCGGTTACCGACGCGGCGGGCAACATCGGTACCGGCAGCCATAACGTGACCGTCGATACCGGTCTGCCTTCGGTCAGCTTCAACGCCATCAGCGGCGATAACGTGCTGAATGCGGTGGAGAAAGGTCAGGACCTGAGCGTCAGCGGCACCAGCGCCAACCTCGCGGAAGGCACCGTGGTGACCGTGACCCTGAACGGCAAAAACTACGCGGCCACGACGGCGGCAGACGGCACCTGGAGCCTGACCGTTCCGGCAGCGGATCTGGCGGGTCTGGGCGAAGCGAATTACACCCTGAGCGCGAGCGCGACCAACGGCGTGGGCAACAGCGTGAGCAACACCGCGAACCTGCTGGTGGATACCGCGCTGCCGACCGTCACCATCAACACCGTGGCGGGCGATAACGTCATTAACGCGGCGGAAGTGGCGGCCGGCCAGACCCTCAGCGGCAAGGTAACGAACGCGGAGGCGGGCAATACCGTCACCGTGACCATTGGTGGCAACACCTACACCGCGACGGTGCAGAGCGATCTGACCTGGTCCGTGAGCGTGCCGGAGTCCGTCCTGACGGCGCTGGGTAACGGTGACCTGACGGTGTCTGCAACCGTCACCAACGGCCATGGCAACACCGGGACCGGCGAGCGCGAAGTCGTTATAGACGCCAGCCTGCCGGGCCTGCGCGTTGATACCGTGGCGGGCGACGATGTGATCAATAGCATCGAACATACTCAAAACCTGATCGTCTCCGGCACCAGCGACGGGCTGGCGGCAGGCACAACGCTCACCGTGACCGTCAATGGCAAAACCTATGCGGCCTCCGTGCTGGCAGACGGATCCTGGAACGCGGCGATCCCGGCGACAGACGTCGCGGCCTTCGCAGCAGGTACCGTCACCGTGACCGTTGCAGGTCAGAGCGCGGCGGGCAACCCGGTGACCATCAGCCATGACGTGACCGTCGACCTGGCGTCGGTGGCTATCAGCATCTATGCGATTGCCACCGACGACGTGATTAACGCGGCGGAAAAAGGCGCGGATCTGGTGCTCTCCGGCAGCACCTCGAACGTGGAGGAAAACCAGACCGTTACGGTTACCTTCGGCGGCAAGACTTACATCGCGAAGGTGGATGCTGACGGTAACTGGACGGCCACCGTGCCGTCTGCGGATCTCGCGGGCCTGAAGGACGGCGATGCCAGCGTACAGGTGAGCGTCACTAACGCGCACGGCAACAGCGCGTCGGCGGGCCGGGAGTACAGCGTGGACGCGACTGCGCCAACCGTGACCATTGATACGGTTGCAGGCGATAACGTGATTAACGGCAGCGAAGCGGCTGCGGGCGTTGCAATCTCCGGCACCACTACGGCGGAAGTCGGTCAGACGGTCACCGTGACGCTGGGCGGTAAGAGCTATACCGCGCAGGTGCAGCAGGGCGGCATCTGGAGCGTTAACGTTCCGGGCAGCGACCTCTCCACGCTGGCGGATAACGGCTACACCGTGCAGGTGAGCGTGAGCGACGCCGCGGGTAACCCGGGCAGCGCGGGCAAAACAATTACGCTTGATACCACGCCGCCGACCGTCAGCTTTAACGTTGTCGCGGGCGATGACGTCATTAACAGCGTGGAGCACGGCCAGGCGCAGATCGTCAGCGGGTCGGCAACCGGCGCGAACGTCGGGGATAAAGTGGTTATTACCCTCGGTTCGCACCAGTACACCACCACCGTTGACGCCAGCGGCAACTGGAGCGTGGGCGTTCCGGTCAGCGTGATTTCCGCCCTGACCGACGGCACCGTGACCCTCAGCGCGACCATTACCGACAGCGCGGGTAACAGCAGCACCCAGACCCATGACGTGGTGGTCAACACCGCCTCCGTGGCGCTGACGGTGAACACCGTTAGCGGTGACGACGTCATCAACGCGGCTGAAGCCGGTTCGTCACTGGTGATTAACGGCTCCAGCGCGCAGTTCGCCAGCGGGACCCAGGTCACCGTGACCCTGAACGGCAAGAGCTATACGGCCACCATTCAGAGCGACGGCACCTGGACGACTACCGTACCGGTTGCAGACGTCAGCGCCCTGGCCGATGGCGCCAGCTATCAGGTGTCCGTATCGGCACAGGACAGCGCGGGCAACAGCGCCTCCGCAACGCATACTATCAGCGTGGATACCACTGCGCCGGTGGTGAGCATTGGGACGCTGTCGGTTGACGACATGCTGAACGCCGCGGAAGCGCAGCAGCCGCTGACCGTGCACGGTTCTTCCAGCGCGGAGGCGGGTCAGACCGTTACCGTGACGCTGGGCGGCAAAACCTATACTGCGCTTGTCGGCAGCGACGGCACCTGGACGCTCGACGTGCCGGCGGCAGATCTGGCCGTCCTGAGCCAGGGCGCGCTGACGGTGACCGCCTCGGTCAACGATAAAGCCGGTAATAACGGCCAGACCACGCACACCTTAACGGTAGACACCGTTGCGCCAACCCTGACCATCAGCACCGTGGCCGATGACGATATCGTCAACAACGCGGAGCAGCTGGCGGGCCAGACGATCCGTGGTACGACCACGGCGGAACAGGGCCAGACGGTGACCGTCTCCTTCAACGGGCACAGCTATCAGGCGACCGTCGAGGCGGACGGATCGTGGTCGGTCTTCGTGCCGGGCCGTGATTTCCTCGGCCTGAGCGACGGGCAGTACACCATCACCGCTTCGGTGAACGATAAGGCGGGCAACCCGGGCAGCGCAACGCACGACGTGACGCTGAACGGCGATGTGCCAACCATCACCATCAACACCTTTGCGCAGGATGATATCGTCAACGCCGCCGAGCACGGCACGCCGCTGGTTATCAGCGGTACCACCGACGCGCCTGCAGGCCAGACGGTAACCATCACGCTGAACGGTAAAACCTATGCGGCTACCGTCCAGAATGACGGTACCTGGAGCTATACGGTGGGCAGCGCTGACGTGACCGCGCTGGCAGACGGCGGCTCGTACGTCATCAATGCGCAGGTGAGCAACACCATCGGCAACAGCGCCAGCGATAACCATACCGTCACGGTGGATCTCACCGCGCCGTCGATGGGGATAAGTATTGATTCGCTGCAAAACGATACCGGCCTGAGCGCAACGGATTTCATTACCAACGACAGTCAGGTCGTCGTCAACGGCTCGCTGACCGCGCAGCTCGGCAATAACGAGAAGGCGCAGATCAGCCTCGACGGCGGCGTCACCTGGATTGACCTGACCGTGACCGGCACCATCTGGCGCTACGCCGATGGCCGCACCCTGACGGACGGTACGTATCAGTACCAGGTGCGGGTGATTGATAACGCGGGCAACGTGGGGGCAACGGACAGCCAGGACGTGGTGATTGATCTGACGAAGCCTGCGGCAACCACCATTACCGTGGATTCCATTACGCAGGATACCGGCCTGTCCGGCAGCGACTTTATCACCAGCGACAACCAGATCAGCCTTAAAGGCACGCTCGGTGCGGCGCTGGGTAGCGGCGACCACGCGCAGATTAGCCTTGACGGCGGCGTCACCTGGACCGACGTCAGCGTCAGCGGCCTGAGCTGGACGTACGTCGATGGCCGCACGCTGGCCGACGGGGATTACAACTACCAGCTGCGCGTGATTGACGATGCGGGCAACATCAGCGCCACCGCCTCTCAGGTGGTGACCATTGATACCGTTGCGCCGGACGCCAGCAAAACGATCGCCATCGACAGCATCAGCGACGATACCGGCCTGAGCAGCAGCGACTTTATCACTCGCGACACGTCCCTGACGCTGCACGGCTCGCTCGGCGCGACGCTGGCCGACGGCGAATACGCGCAGATCAGCATCGACGGCGGCGTCACCTGGCAGAACGTGATTGTCACCGGCAACAGCTGGTACTACGTGGACGGCCGCACGCTGGGTAACCAGACCTATGACTACTACGTTCGCGTGGTGGATGCGGCCGGTAACGTGGGCGCCAGCGCCCATCAGCAGGTGACCGTCGATACGGTCGCCCCGGATGCGGCGATTACGGTGACCGTGGATAACATCACCGTGGATACCGGCTTCGACAATAACGACTTCCTGACCAGTTCGACCTCGTACACGCTGCACGGAACGCTCGGCGCAGAACTCGGCGCGGGTGAATTCGTGCAGGTGAGCATGGACGGCGGCAGCACCTGGGTATACGCCACCGTGAGCGGCACGCAGTGGAGCTACAGCGACACGCGTACCCTGACCGACGGCAGCCACAACTATCAGGTACGGGTCGTCGATCTGGCGGGGAACGTGGGGGCAACCACCTCGCAGGCGGTGACGGTGGATACCCAGGCGCCGCAGTACGGCGTCACCATCGACAGCATCAGCGAAGATACCGGCCAGTCCGGCAGTGATTTCATCACCATGGACACCACGCTGACCATCAACGGTTCGCTGGGCAGCGCGCTGGCAAGCGACGAGCGCGTACAGATCAGCCTGGACGGCGGGAATACGTGGCTCGATACCACGGTCACCAACCAGCGCTGGAGCTACACCGATACCCGCGATCTGCCTGACGGCGACTACACCTACCAGGTGCGGATTATCGACCAGGCGGGCAACGTGGGTTCCACCGCGTCTCAGATCGTCACGGTAGACACCACGCCGCCGACCACGGTTGGCACGGTCGTGAGCTACACCGACGGCGAAGGCGAGCGTCAGGGCACCTTTGGCAGCGCGGTGGCAACGGACGATAACTCGCCGCTGATCAACGGGACGCTGAACCGTGCCCCGGATGACGGCGAGATCGTGCAGCTCTACCGTGATGGGGTACTGCTCGGCCAGGTGACCATGAACGGCAGCGCGAGCTGGTCCTTCCAGGACAACGGCCTGAGCGACGGGAATCACACCTACATCGTGCGCGTCACCGACAGGGCCGGAAACTACACGGAATCCGACGGCTTTGTGCTGAACGTCGATACCAGCATCCCGACCACCACGGCGGCGATTACCGCGCAGACCACGTCGGACACTACGCCGATCGTCAGCGGTACCGTCTCCGCTGACCTGGTGAACGGCGAATATCTGGTGGTGACGGTGAACGGCAAAACCTACACCTCCCAGACCGGCGGTGCGGTGGTAGTCGACCCGGATCACAACACCTGGTATCTGCAGATCCCGGACGGCGATGCGCTGAGCGTGGCGAGCTACAGCGTGACCGCGCAGGTGAAGAGCAGCGCGGGTAACGGCAATACCACGGGTACGGCGACCGGCAGCCTGGTGATTGATACCACCTCGGTGAATACCGACTGGGCAACCGCGGCGGGGAACAGCAACAACTCCACCATGACCCTCGGCATGAACAGCAGCGGTCTGTGGAATATCATCGCTAACGGCCAGTCATACTCCAGCAGCGATAGCTCGACCTATGCCGGCAATACGCTGACCAATACCCGTAACTACTACGTGGTGAGCCAGACCGCCGCCGACTTTGACCGTAACGGCACGCAGGACATTTTCGCGACGGAAAATACCTACGCCGGGTCAACGCAGGTGATGTGGACCTACGATGGCAGCACCTATAACGCCAGCCAACTGGCAATGGGCACTACCATCTGGTACGGCGGCGTAATTGCGTACGATAAAACCGGCGATGGCTATCTGGATCTGGCCTACGGTGACTCCGGCGCGGACTCCATTACGTACCTGATCAACAAGAACGGCGTACTGTCGCCGGATGGGACCAATGGCGGAGCAGGTTTCTGGGGGCAATTCACCACCATGCGTGAAATCTCCGGCGTCGATCTGAACAACGACGGCACGGTAGATATTGTCCAGCACACTAACCGCAGCGGCGCGTACTCGTTAACCGTGATCAACAACAACGGTAACGGCACGCTCTCCATCGGTCAGAACCTGACGAACGTGTTTGTGGCAAACGCTTCAAATACCACCACGGCGGCATCCATGACGTGGGCGGACTTCAACGGCGATGGCTACATGGATCTGTACCTGGGCAGCAGCTACAACAACAACGGCGGGGTGATCTACTACAACGACGGTACCGGGAAGCTCTCGGCCACCAAGAGCGCGGTAGAAGCCTCTAACGCAGCGGCGGGCTATTTGTCTGTGGCGGTGGACTGGAACGGCGACGGACAGATGGACATCGTCAAGCTCAGCACCTACAGCGGCTCGCAAACGGCGACCCTGTTCACCAACAACGGTTACGGCTCTACCTGGACCTCAAGCCAGCTGGCTTCAGGCCTGGCGAACGTCACCGGCGTGGCGGCTGTCGACTACAACTGGGACGGCGCGCAGGACCTGCTGGTTTCTCAGCAGAACGGCAAGGTGGTGCTGGTGCAAAACAGCAAAACCATTGCTGACGGCACCGCGATGCATCTGCACATTGTCGACAGCGAGGGCATCAACGCCTACTACGGCAACACGGTCAATCTGTACAACGCCGCGGGCGTGCTGGTGGCCTCGCAGATCATCAACGCCCAATCCGGTATCGGTTCGAACGATACCTCTGCGCTGGTGAGCTTCTACGGGCTGGATCCGAATGAAACCTATTCGGCTGAGATCCTGAAGATCACCAACGGCGTGTCGGATAACGTCACCTGGAGCGGTCTGGAGGCAGGCAACGGCAAGGAGGGCTATGTCCTGACGGCCGAAGCCGCCACCGGCGGCCACAGCGGGACTATCACCGGGACCGGGTATAACGACACCTTTATCGCGGAAAACGGCACCTATACCTACAACGGTTCCGGCGGCTGGAATACCCATTCCGACTATGACACCTGGAGCAACACCGGTGGGATGGACGTGGTGGATTACCGCAATGCGACCTCCGGCGTAACCGTTGACCTGCGCCTCTCAACCGCGCAGGACACCGGGTTCGGCACCACGCGTCTGCTGAACATTGAAGGGATTAACGGTTCGGATTTCGACGACGTCATCACCGGCAACAGCGGTGATAACCAGTTCGAAGGCCGCGGCGGAAATGACACCTTCAACATTGGCAGCGGCGGTCACGATACGTTGCTCTACAAGCTGATCAACGCGTCGGATGCGACGGGCGGTAACGGTCACGACGTGGTGAACGGCTTTACGGTCGGGACCTGGGAAGGGACAGCGGACACGGATCGTATTGACCTGCGCGATCTGCTCTCCGGCAGCGGCTATACCGGCACGGGCTCGGCGAACTATGTGAACGGCGTGGCCACGCTGGACAGCAGCGCGGGCAATATCAGCGATTACATCCGCGTGGTGCAGAACGGCTGCAATACCGAGATCCAGGTTGACCTGGACGGTACGGGCGGCCAGTTCTCGCCGACCACTCTGGTGACGCTGAACGGCGTGCAGACGGATCTGGCGACGCTGCTGGCGAACCATCAGCTGTTAATTGCGTAAAACAACGCCGCGGGGAGCGATCCCCGCGGCCTTTTGGCATTTCTTTACACGAATAGTCATAACCCTATATTTCACAAGATTATTTTGCGGGCTCGTTTAGAAAGCGTTCGTTTTTTAATCATCCCGTAAAGGTATCATTTCAGGGCGGAATTACCGCTCTGGACAGGACGTAGCCTTATGAAGACACATCCACTGTACGAACCCTGGCTGCAGGGCATGCTCATCATCGCGAAGCACTACCGGCTGGATTTTTCCGCGGAGCATGTTCGGGTCACGATTAACCATGAAAGCCAGTCTCCGCGCCAGCTGGTGCTGGAGGAGATGGCGCGCCAGCTTGGGCTGGGGATGCGTGTGGTGGCGGCGGAAGCGGTATCCCTCGATCCGTGGCGTCTGCCGCTGCTGGCGGAATTTACCGGCGGGCAGATTGCGGTGATCAACCGCATGGACAACGAAGGCAACGTCAGCCTGCAGTTCAGCGGCGATGCGGGGCTGGAGACGACGCTGACGCGCGAGGAGATCGGGTCGCGGTTAAAGGGCCTGATGGTACTGCGCCCGCTTGAATCCACGCCGGATGCCCGCGTGGATGACTACATCAAACCGTATGAGAAAAACTGGTTCTGGCAGCTGGCGCTGAAGGACTGGCGACGCTACAGCGACATTATGCTTGTGGCGCTGGTGGCTAACGTGCTGGCGCTCTCAGGCATGGTTTTCTCCATGCAGGTATACGACAGGGTGGTGCCGTCGCAGTCGGAGGCCACGCTGTGGGTGCTGTTTGGCGGCGTG
Source organism: Enterobacter sp. (assembly GCF_977039595.1). Lineage (NCBI taxonomy): Bacteria > Pseudomonadati > Pseudomonadota > Gammaproteobacteria > Enterobacterales > Enterobacteriaceae > Enterobacter > Enterobacter sp. The sequence continues at coordinate 3,923 of NZ_CDRQYH010000142.1, read as the reverse complement.
ATGATTGCCATCGTGTTCGAATTCATCATGCGTATGCTGCGGGTGCATATTTCTGATGTAGTGGGCAAGCGCGCCGACCTGCGTATCTCTGAACGCGTTTTTGCCCACGCGCTGCGGATTAAAAACGGCGCGCGATCGAAATCAACCGGATCGTTTATCGCGCAGATCCGCGAGCTGGAGTCGGTGCGCGAGCTGATCACTTCCACCACCATTGCGGCGATTTCCGATCTGCCGTTCTTCCTGCTGTTCGTCTTCATTCTGTGGATGATTGGCGGTCCGCTGGTGCTGGTGGTTCTGCTCGCCGTGCCGCTGCTGCTCATCCCGGGCCTGCTGGTACAGCGCCCGCTGGGGAAACTCTCCAGCGAAGGGATGCGCGAATCCGCCATCCGTAACGCGACGCTGGTGGAAGCGGTGCAGGGCATTGAAGACATCAAGCTGATGCGCGCCGAACAGCGTTTCCAGAACCAGTGGAATAACACCAACGACGTCGCCGCCAGCGTCGGCATGAAGCAGCGCTGGCTGACGGGCCTGCTGCTCACCTGGACGCAGGAGGTGCAGTCCATCGTTTATGCGGTAGTGCTGCTGGTGGGGTGTTATCTGGTCATCAGCGGCGATATGACCACCGGTGCGCTGGTCGGGACCTCGATTCTGGCGTCGCGGACCATTGCGCCGCTGTCGCAGATCTCAGGCGTGCTCTCGCGCTGGCAGTCGGCGAAAGTGGCCCGCAAGGGGCTGGACGATCTGATGCAGCGTCCGATTGACGATCCGCAGCACGGCAAGAAGGTGCACAAGGCCCACCTGCGCGGCGACTATTCGCTTGAGGACGTAGGGTTTTACTACGACGAGGAAGAGAAACTCACCGTGCTCAACATCAGCAAGCTGCAGATCCGCGCCGGGGAGCGCGTGGCGGTGCTTGGACGCAATGGTTCCGGGAAAAGCACGCTGTTACAGCTTCTGGCGGGCATGCAGGAGCCGCAGCAGGGCAGCATTCTGCTGGACGATATTGCGCTCAATCACCTCGACCCGGCCGACGTGCGTCGGGACATGCAGCTGCTGAGCCAGCAGGCCCGGCTGTTCTTTGGCTCCGTGCGGGACAACATCCTGATGGGGAACCCGCTCGCCACCGATGACGAAATTCATCAGGCGCTGGTCAACAGCGGCGCGCTGGAGTTTGTGCGCAAGCAGAAAATGGGGCTGAACACCATCATTAACGAAGGCGGAACGGGCCTCTCCGGCGGACAGCGTCAGGCGCTGCTGCTGGCGCGTGCCCTGATCACTTCACCAAATATCCTGCTGCTGGACGAACCTACCGCCTGGCTGGACGAAATGAGCGAGAAGTAGTTTATTCAGCATCTTCACAAATGGCTGGGTAAACGCCGGACGCTGGTCGTGGCGACGCATCGCCTGCCGATTCTGGACCTGGTCGACCGCATCATCGTGCTGGAAAACGGCAAGGTGGTGATGGACGGACCGCGCGACGCTATCCTGCACCAGCACGGTATGGCACCGCAAAAAGCAGCACAGCGCACCGTGACCATGAAGCCGGCGGCGGTTGCAGAGGAGGGCGCGGCATGAATGATTTGTCTCGTTTCAATAGCCGGCTGAAGGAGCCTCGCCTGCCGCGCTCTACCCTGGTGGCATGGTCGCTGTTTGCCCTGCTGGCGGTGTTTATCGCCTGGGCAAGCCTGTTCCATCTGGATGAGGTGACCACCGGCAGCGGTAAGGTGATACCGTCTTCGCATGAGCAGGTCATTCAGTCCCTGGAAGGCGGCATTATCCGCAGCCTGATGGTGCGCGAAGGCGACATTGTGGAACGCGGCCAGCAGCTCGCGCAGCTTGACCGGACGAAAACCGAGTCGAGCGTGCTGGAGAGTGAGTCTCGTCTGAATGCGGCACTGGCAACGGCGGCGCGCCTGAAGGCCGAGGTGAACGACACGGAACTCGCGTTTCCGGAAGAACTGGATGACGATGTTGAGCTGGTCAAACAGGAAACGGCGCTCTACCAGTCCCGTCGTGAAAGCCTCGAAAAAGGACTGGCCGGTTTGCGTCAGGGGGCCGAGCTGGTGCAGCGCGAACTGTCGTTAACCCGTCCGCTGGTGACCCAGGGAGCGGCCAGCAAGGTGGAGGTGCTGCGTCTTGAGCGTCAGAAAAATGAGCTTGAGAACAAAATCACCGAGATGAAAAACCAGTATTACGTTCGCGCCCGTGAAGAGCTGGCGAAAGCCAATGCGGAGATTGAAGCCCAGCGTTCGGTGATGAAGGGTCGGGAAGACTCTCTGACCCGGCTGACCTTCAATGCCCCGGTTCGCGGGATCGTGAAGGATATCGACGTTACGACCGTGGGAGGCGTCATCCCGCCGAACGGCAAGCTGATGAGTCTGGTTCCGCTTGACGATCAGATGGTGGTTGAAGCGAAAATTTCGCCGCGCGATGTGGCGTTTATCCATCCCGGACAGAAGGCGCTGGTAAAAGTGACGGCCTATGACTACTCCATTTACGGCGGGCTGGAAGGGGAAGTGACCATGATTTCGCCGGACACCATGCAGGATGAGGTGAAAAGAGATGTTTATTACTATCGCGTCTATATCCGTACCGACAGTAACCATCTGACCAATAAGCAAGGTCAGGAATTCCCGGTCTTTCCGGGCATGATTGCTACCGTAGACATTAAAACCGGCAGCAAAACCATTCTGGATTATCTGTTGAAACCGCTGAACAAGGCAAAAGAGGCGCTGCGGGAACGATAGATGAGTGGCGTTCGGAATTCCGAACGCCTGGTGAATTATACGGTTGACGTCATGTTTTGAGCGTGGCGTCGCTCTTTAGGTACAACGTTGATGTAATGGGTAACATACGCAAAATATAATCCGGCATAATTTTCAACAAGTTCGAGAAACGCCGGGTATATCGACATTCGACCATCACCACGATCTTTAAGATAACCTGCCTCTTGTGCCGATTTAATAATTCGGTTGACGTGAATGCGCGAAACAAAAAATTCTTTTGCTAGCGTGCTTGCTGAATATTCAATGACGGCACCATGGGCAGATTTGTTTTTCATGGCCTGCAGGTAAAGATAAAGCATAATCATACGCCCGCCATCTTTATCGATAAATAATCCCACTTCTGGCAGCACCTTTCGGAACGTTAATCCCCGAAAAAGATATTCAGCCGCGCGGCGAAAAAAGTTGTTTCTCAAAATATCATTATCCAACAGGTTAACATTAATATTAAATGCTGGGTAAAGAATACTGACGGGCAAAAAAGCACCGGACATATAACGCTTAAGTTCATTAAGACCTTTTTCAGTGGGCGCGATTCTCGTTTTACGGCGGTCTTCCGTGCAGCGCCAGGTCCTGATGCGCCCGGTAGTTCTGAGTATCGTAATGATCGCAATAACGCTGTTAGGGCTGGCTATCTTATAGCGAGAACATAATTCTTTAATCTCTGAAACTGACTCGGCCTGATTTCCAAAAATAAAACAACACATGGAGAGAATAATATTGAATCGTGATTCCTGCAGCATTGTCTTGTAGAACAAAGGTTGTTTTTTGTAGATGGTGTCATTAATTGTGTAGTGCTCTGATATTGCCTCACCGAATCGCGGATTGCTCTTTATAACATCCCTTCGATGTAGCAAGGCCCTGGATGAGATATGATTATCCATAGCATTTTTCTCGTATTTGAATGAACCGATAGATGAAGTATCCAGTCTTCTTTTTCGGAATTTTCATTATACCCTGAGAATGAGATGTTTGTCGGGGTTATTTGAAAAGAAAAGTATATTTAAACCGCGGTGAGGTAATGACTCCAACTTATTGATAGTGTTTTATGTTCAGATAATGCCCGATGACTTTGTCATGCAGCTCCACCGATTTTGAGAACGACAGCGACTTCCGTCCCAGCCGTGCCAGGTGCTGCCT
>NZ_CDRQYH010000141.1:0-4564 GCF_977039595.1 Enterobacter sp. | reverse complement strand
GTAGAATCTGCTCCAGCTGCGCTGAAAGAAGGCGTGAGCAAAGACGACGCAGAAGCACTGAAAAAATCTCTGGAAGAAGCTGGCGCTGAAGTTGAAGTTAAATAAGCCAACTTTTCTGGTTGCAGCCTGAGTAATTAGGCTGATGGCTGGTGACTTTTTAGTCACCAGCCTTTTTGCGCTGTAAGGCATCAGTAGCATTTCACACTGTTTGACTGCTGATTGTCCTGACAATGCATGTTTCTATCGACGACTTAATATATTGCGACAGGGTGCTCGCTCTGTGTAAATCGCGACGAAATGATTTAAGCGTGATAGCAACAGGTATTGCGGAAAGTATTCAATTTTCCGGTCCACAAAATGGTGTTGCACAAACTGTCCCTTCGTCGGACAGATGGGTCGACTTGTCAGCGAGCTGAGGAACCCTATGGTTTACTCCTATACCGAGAAAAAACGTATTCGTAAGGATTTTGGTAAACGTCCACAAGTTCTGGACATTCCATATCTCCTTTCTATCCAGCTTGACTCGTTCCAGAAGTTTATCGAGCAAGATCCTGAAGGGCAGTACGGTCTGGAAGCAGCCTTCCGCTCCGTGTTCCCGATTCAGAGCTATAGCGGTAACTCCGAGCTGCAGTACGTCAGCTACCGCCTTGGCGAACCGGTGTTTGACGTTCAGGAATGTCAGATCCGTGGCGTGACCTATTCCGCACCGCTGCGCGTAAAACTGCGTCTGGTGATCTACGAGCGCGAAGCTCCGGAAGGCACCGTAAAAGACATTAAAGAACAAGAAGTCTACATGGGTGAAATTCCACTCATGACAGACAACGGTACTTTCGTAATCAACGGTACTGAGCGTGTTATCGTTTCCCAGCTGCATCGTAGCCCGGGCGTCTTCTTCGACAGCGATAAAGGTAAAACACACTCTTCCGGTAAAGTACTGTATAACGCACGCATCATTCCTTACCGTGGTTCATGGCTGGACTTTGAGTTCGATCCGAAAGACAACCTGTTTGTCCGTATCGACCGTCGTCGTAAGCTGCCTGCAACCATCATTCTGCGTGCACTGAACTATACCACTGAGCAGATCCTGGACCTGTTCTTTGAGAAAGTGATCTTTGAAATCCGCGACAACAAGCTGCAGATGGAGCTGGTGCCGGAACGTCTGCGTGGTGAGACCGCGTCGTTCGACATCGAAGCCGACGGCAAAGTGTATGTGGAAAAAGGTCGCCGTATCACCGCGCGCCACATCCGCCAGCTGGAAAAAGATGATATCAAACACATCGAAGTTCCGGTTGAATACATTGCAGGAAAAGTAGCCGCGAAAGATTACGTTGATGAATCAACTGGCGAGCTGATCTGCCCGGCGAACATGGAGCTGAGCCTGGATCTGCTGGCTAAGCTGAGCCAGTCTGGCCACAAACGTATCGAAACGCTGTTCACCAACGATCTGGACCACGGTGCGTATATCTCTGAGACTATTCGCGTCGACCCAACCACCGATCGTCTGAGCGCGCTGGTAGAAATCTACCGCATGATGCGTCCTGGTGAGCCACCAACTCGCGAAGCGGCGGAAAGCCTGTTCGAGAACCTGTTCTTCTCCGAAGACCGCTACGATCTGTCTGCGGTTGGTCGTATGAAGTTCAACCGTTCTCTGCTGCGCGACGAAATCGAAGGTTCCGGTATCCTGAGCAAAGACGACATCATCGAAGTGATGAAGAAGCTCATCGATATCCGTAACGGTAAAGGCGAAGTGGACGATATCGACCACCTCGGCAACCGTCGTATCCGTTCCGTAGGCGAAATGGCGGAAAACCAGTTCCGCGTTGGCCTGGTACGTGTAGAGCGTGCGGTGAAAGAGCGTCTGTCTCTGGGCGATCTGGATACCCTGATGCCTCAGGATATGATTAACGCCAAGCCGATTTCTGCAGCAGTGAAAGAGTTCTTCGGTTCAAGCCAGCTGTCTCAGTTCATGGACCAGAACAACCCGCTGTCTGAGATTACGCACAAACGTCGTATCTCTGCACTCGGCCCAGGCGGTCTGACCCGTGAACGTGCAGGCTTTGAAGTTCGAGACGTACACCCGACGCACTATGGTCGCGTATGTCCAATCGAAACGCCTGAAGGTCCAAACATCGGTCTGATCAACTCCCTGTCCGTGTACGCACAGACTAACGAATACGGTTTCCTTGAGACCCCGTACCGTAAAGTGACCGACGGTGTTGTAACCGATGAAATTCATTACCTGTCTGCTATTGAAGAAGGTAACTACGTTATCGCTCAGGCGAACTCCAACCTGGATGACGAAGGCCACTTTGTAGAAGATCTGGTTACCTGCCGTAGCAAAGGCGAATCCAGCTTGTTCAGCCGCGACCAGGTTGACTACATGGACGTATCCACCCAGCAGGTGGTATCCGTCGGTGCGTCCCTGATCCCGTTCCTGGAACACGATGACGCCAACCGTGCATTGATGGGTGCGAACATGCAACGTCAGGCCGTTCCAACTCTGCGCGCTGATAAGCCGCTGGTTGGTACCGGTATGGAGCGTGCTGTTGCCGTTGACTCAGGTGTTACTGCAGTTGCTAAACGTGGCGGTACTGTTCAGTACGTCGATGCATCCCGTATCGTTATCAAAGTTAACGAAGACGAGATGTATCCGGGCGAAGCAGGTATCGACATTTATAACCTGACCAAATACACCCGTTCTAACCAGAACACCTGTATCAACCAGATGCCTTGCGTGTCTCTGGGTGAGCCAGTTGAGCGCGGCGACGTGCTGGCAGACGGTCCGTCCACCGACCTCGGTGAACTGGCGCTCGGTCAGAACATGCGCGTAGCGTTCATGCCGTGGAACGGTTACAACTTCGAAGACTCCATCCTCGTCTCCGAGCGTGTGGTTCAGGAAGATCGTTTCACCACCATCCATATTCAGGAACTGGCATGTGTGTCCCGTGACACCAAGCTGGGGCCAGAAGAGATCACCGCTGACATCCCTAACGTGGGTGAAGCTGCGCTCTCCAAACTGGATGAATCCGGTATCGTTTACATCGGTGCGGAAGTGACCGGCGGCGACATTCTGGTTGGTAAGGTTACGCCTAAAGGTGAAACCCAACTGACGCCAGAAGAGAAACTGCTGCGTGCAATCTTCGGTGAGAAAGCGTCTGACGTTAAAGACTCTTCTCTGCGCGTACCAAACGGTGTTTCCGGTACGGTTATCGACGTTCAGGTCTTCACTCGTGACGGCGTTGAGAAAGATAAGCGTGCGCTGGAAATCGAAGAGATGCAGCTCAAACAGGCTAAGAAAGACCTGTCTGAAGAACTGCAGATCCTCGAAGCGGGTCTGTTCAGCCGTATCTATGCGGTGCTGGTTGCCGGTGGCGTTGAAGCTGAGAAGCTCGACAAACTGCCACGCGATCGCTGGCTGGAACTGGGCCTGACCGACGAAGAGAAACAAAATCAGCTGGAACAGCTGGCTGAGCAGTATGACGAACTGAAACACGAGTTCGAGAAAAAACTCGAAGCGAAACGCCGTAAAATCACTCAGGGCGACGATCTGGCACCAGGCGTGCTGAAGATTGTTAAGGTGTATCTGGCTGTTAAACGTCAAATCCAGCCTGGTGATAAGATGGCAGGTCGTCACGGTAACAAGGGTGTTATCTCTAAGATCAACCCGATCGAAGATATGCCGCACGATGCTAACGGTACGCCGGTAGATATCGTACTGAACCCGCTGGGCGTACCGTCTCGTATGAACATTGGTCAGATCCTGGAAACTCACCTGGGTATGGCTGCGAAAGGCATCGGCGATAAGATTAACGCCATGCTGAAACAGCAGCAGGAAGTCGCGAAACTGCGCGAATTCATCCAGCGTGCCTACGATCTGGGTACCGACGTGCGTCAGAAAGTCGACCTGAACACCTTCAGCGATGAAGAAGTGCTGCGTCTGGCAGAGAACCTGCGCAAAGGTATGCCAATTGCAACGCCGGTATTCGACGGTGCAAAAGAAGCTGAAATTAAAGAGCTGCTGCAACTGGGTGGTCTGCCAACGTCTGGTCAGATTACGCTGTTTGACGGCCGTACTGGTGAACAGTTCGAACGTCCGGTAACCGTAGGTTACATGTACATGCTGAAACTGAACCACCTGGTCGACGACAAGATGCACGCTCGTTCTACCGGTTCTTACAGCCTGGTTACTCAGCAGCCGCTGGGTGGTAAGGCACAGTTCGGTGGTCAGCGCTTCGGGGAGATGGAAGTGTGGGCGCTGGAAGCATACGGCGCGGCATACACCCTGCAGGAAATGCTCACCGTTAAGTCTGATGACGTGAACGGTCGTACCAAGATGTATAAAAACATCGTGGACGGCAACCATCAGATGGAACCAGGCATGCCAGAATCCTTCAACGTACTGTTGAAAGAGATTCGTTCGCTGGGTATCAACATCGAACTGGAAGACGAGTAATTCTCGCTCAAACAGGTCACTGGTGCCGGGTTAACCCCCGGCACCAGATTGTGCTAACTCCGACGGGAGCAAATCCGTGAAAGATTTATTAAAGTTTCTGAAAGCGCAGAC
>NZ_CDRQYH010000140.1:0-8141 GCF_977039595.1 Enterobacter sp. | reverse complement strand
CCTGAAACCAGTGATTTTTTCATTTTAAACCCCATGAGCTTATGCTTTAATAAAATCCATAATCTAAAACATCGCCAGTATCTGCATTAAAAATGCAGTAATATTCTATATTTTTTGTTGCTCCAAATCCATTCTGTGCTGTTGCTTTATCACCAGAAATTCTAACAATATGCCTTGCTTCATCTTGCCATCCCGTCCGATCAAACTTCGGTTCGGTTAAGCCATCCGTCCACTCAAATTTATACTTTGCCAATTTTGGTATTTTCGTAGAACAGAGATACTCAGAATTTTCATGATGTGTATAGTAGCAATATGCATCTTTGTTACATTGGGCTTCATCCTCTTTCGCTTTCCGTTCTTTTTCGGCGGCAAGTGCGGCATCCTGAGCAGCCTTTTCTGCGGCTTTTACTCGTTGTTCGGCAACAAATTTGTTGTAGTCAGCAACATTCGTAATATTATTTTCACGAGCAGTAGCAAACTCTTTGCCGTCTTTGAAACCAAGTTTCTGTGCTCTGACCTCATCGCTTGAATCTCGGGCAGTACTAGCCACGATAGCAAGTCCAATGATTAGCACTGGAACCGTATAATTATTAACGAATTTATAGGGTAGGTACTTCGCTTTGAGCGTACCAGCCCCCAAAACAGCCCAACCTATAGCGATAACACATGCCACCAATTGGCACAATCCAGCGGCTGTAAGCATTACGACCGACGAGAAGCCAGTACCGACTGCGAAAAGATCACCAAATTTCTCCATTGACGCAAGGAATAAAAATACTCCCCAAATTCCATAGATTCCTATTTTTAAAAACTTATTCACTGTAATTGTCCTTTAAAAATTTTCCAAGTCAGATGGTTCATTCCATTTATATAATCGGCAATAATTCGTTTACCTTTAGGTATCTCTCTCAAAAAGAAATCCCCCAATTATCAGTTGTACAACTCTCACAGTTTTACCACTCCCGCTAGCTTTTTTTAGGCCAAAAGTACGTACTTAAGGTTATCCGTGTTCAGGTACTCAGATTAACTCGTACATCCAATAATGATCGATACAAACGATCAACATTCAATATATTAATCGTTAAAATCTATCAATAGCTATTAATTCTATTCAACTCAATAGGTAAAAACGATCAAGGGGATTCGTAGAACATGAAAAAGGCTATGTATCTGATTTCAAGACGGAGAGTACTTGCTGAGCACTATCTCAGACGCTCTTAAAGCATCGCTACGCCGTTTTATGGAGTTTTGTACGTCATATGTATGCAAGTAATGAAAACGCGTTCAGGGGCTTCCTGTGCGATTTGTCGGAAACACCATCATGGAGGGGAATTAATCGGATCGGGGTCGCTTCGCTCTGAGCTGTACTGACAGGGCTTTTCCAATAACTAAAACAGCAGATACCCTACTAAGTACTCAAAGGAATTATTAGTAGAATAAGTAATGAAATAACAGACAGTTATGTACGTACTGACAGAACAATAATCGTGTATATAACAACGGGATACTTATCAAGTACTCACTGCATGAACACTCTCACTAACTGCCCGAATCGGTTTGCTTCGCTCATGGCTTCAAGCAGATAGCTCGCTTTTGTCCTTGAATGATGTCCGTCAATGCGGCAGGGCGACCTATTCATTTTGTAATTGGCTTCGCAATCAGTATAAAGACAAACAAATGAGCGAAGCTCTGTTGGTTCAATACAGAATCCTTAGCTGAAGTAATGGCTTTAGCCTTCCAATCCCTTGACTTTCTAACTTCGAGAGTTGCTTTCTCCCCAGGTAGTATGAATTCCGTAGGACAGTATTTCTTACCGACCAAAGGGAGAAACAAACGGGTGTTCTTTTGAGGGGTTTCCGAAGGAAATCACGAAAAAAACGCAAGTTTCTAACCAATGTGAATTTTTAAGGACTTTGCGAGGTACGAGCGAAGGCCTTCAAACTTTAAATTCGTGCCGCTGCTCATTTATGTAAGTTCTTTCTTAAAAAACATCTTGATGGTTTATATTTATAAGGTGGCCTATCCTATCCATGCGGCATTATAAAAGGGGCTTCATTCACTGATAGGCCACCACCTCAAGATACTTTTAGGTCTTTTTTTTCTTTAGATAATCAATTATTAGTTTCTTATCAATACCATTCTTTATTAAATCATCAAGGTACTGTTTTATACTATCATCCAGTACTGGAACATTAATTTTCATTTCTAATAGCTTTGAAGCCTTTCTTGCTGCTTTTCCGTAGTTTTTTATACTTGTAGAACCTAATAGTTCAAACTCTTTAAAATCACTACTGTAATGCTTTAGAAATTCTATATTCACAAAACCATCAGGATCATATCTATTTGATTGAATATATTGAATTTCATTATGTTCTAATTTACCTCTTAACTGATTCAGTAGTATTTCTAACCTGAACTTATCAATGCATTTACCTACTTCTTTATTTGTTAGATCTGGAACTCTCTTTAATGCTTCAAATAGATATAATGAATTTCCACCTTTAGTATTGTGAATTTGATCCTTATCAGTTACGGATTCAATAATCTCCTTAATTTTCTGTGGAGTACGTCTATTATATGACTTACCTTTCAGATAATTCATTACATTTCTGTTGTCGTGTGTTTTTATGCGTGGTGCCATTTTATACTTCCTTTCATTTCTTATTTTTTTATTCTGATTAAGGAGGTATAAATAATCATACCTCCTTGTTTTTATGCTCCATTTAGAAAGATCAGACACTGTAATGCCTAGCCTTTCGTCGTTTTAAATATTAGTATCAGGTGTTGTGTTTTTTAATTGCAATGAGATTTTTGTTTTTAATTGGTCATTACATCACTCATATTTTCAGCCTCATTCATTTTATCAACAATCCATTACTTTTACTTTTACTTTTACTTTTACTTTTACTTTCACATTTACAATATCAATATATTTAACTAAAGAATTAATGCTGAAGTGAAATATTACTTTCTTTATAAACCACTTGTGTATAATACAACCAAGAATATCAAGTTATTACATCTAAACTTGTTATCTTTCGGCACTAGTACTGAAGTAACAATCACTCCATGCAGTGATGTATTATTGCACATATAAATTAATCGCTATAAAAACATCATCACCGCTTTATATGAAGCAAAGCGGCGTGATTAAGCATTCAATAAGTGATTTTAAATTATATCATATGATGTCCATTTGTCCCATTTTTTTACTCACCATAAAAAACAGGAAATAAATTATATTGGTTAGATGCGATCAATGACATGTTTCATTTGCAAAAGTGGTTGTTTACTTCGATATGTTCTATCTGTCATTGTTCTATGAGCATGTCCAAGTATTGAGAATCTTATATGATCAGGTACTTCTTGAAGGTCTCGCAACCGATCAGACAAGCCATATCTGTAATCATGTGCTGTATGATTCATCCCTACTCTTTTGAAAGCTTTGCTTATAGCATTGCTTGCAGATGAGTTATTAACCCAATGATATGTTGGTTTCTCTTCCCAAATACCTGCATTTAAAAGATTATCACTTAAAGGGATATCACGAATTGATTCGCTGTTTTTAACGGTTTTAGTTCCAGCATTATTAATGCTGATACATTTAATCAATTTTCCTTGATCTTCTTTCTCAATATAATCGCTAGCAGTGATCTGAATGGCCTCACCTATACGAACTCCTGTATAATAAAGCAGATTAAGCAACCACCATAGAGAACGAGAATCAGAAACATGCTGAGAAACAATTATTTTTTGATGCTCAATTAATGAAACACCCGTTTTAATACTCACATTTTCAACATTCTTATAGTTCATCCCCAAAAAAGGATTCTTCGCGATGTAATCACGTTGCTTCATAGCGAAATTAAACATCGCAGAAACCTTAATGATGGCATCTTGTCTGGATCGAGGTGACTTACCCGACTCATCAAGAAACTTTTTATAAGTGCTCACAGTCTTTTTCGTAACTGAAGCCACAGGAATATCCCCACACCAATCCAGAAAACCATTTACTGTTCTCTCATTAAGTACTTTGGTACTCTTCGCCCAATCAGAATTCATCTCCTCAAGCCACTCTTTAAATACTGAAGATAGTAGCGGTGCTGAATTATTTTCTTGCATAACTGGATAAGGCGGAACACGGAATGCTGTGACGGCGGATAAAAATTCATCCTCAATTTGCTTATCTCTGGCCTTAAGAAGTGTTTCACGAATCAATCGTGGGTTTGTATCCCCCATTAACTGAGAGAGCCTTATAAAGGCTTCTGTGAGCTTTATGGCACGGTACTGAGCAACAGTTTTGTCCTGCGTTCGTAGACTAACCCGGAGAAGTTTCCCAGCTAATCGACGCTGCCACATAAAAGAGCGTTCAGAGGAAGCTGTCCTGTCTAAAAAACGCACATTTTGCTGTATAAAGATTGGATAAAGATCCGGTAAAGATTGCATGAAAACCCTCTTCAAATGAGAATGGTTCCCATCAATTCCCAAACACAACACTTATCGGTACTTAAGCGTCAAATTGTGACCTCTGGCAGATTTACATCTCTTTACGCTATACTACCCGCTGAAATAATCGGCTCAACGCTACGAGCTGACGTTCAATGTGTTTTCACACAAATGGTATCAACTCCCCTTCTGAGGATCTGGCGAGAAGCCGGATAAACTATGTTAAACAGTATTTTAGTAATACTTTGTCTGATTGCCGTCAGCGCATTTTTCTCGATATCTGAGATCTCGCTGGCCGCGTCCCGTAAAATCAAACTGAAGCTGCTTGCCGATGAAGGCAACATCAATGCCACCCGCATCCTGAAAATGCAGGAAAACCCTGGCATGTTCTTCACCGTAGTGCAGATTGGCCTCAACGCGGTCGCTATACTCGGCGGTATCGTGGGTGATGCGGCGTTTTCTCCGGCCTTTTATAGCCTGTTTGTTAAGTACATGTCCGTTGAACTGGCCGAACAGCTCAGCTTTATCCTCTCCTTCTCGCTGGTAACCGGCCTGTTCATACTCTTTGCAGACCTGACCCCGAAACGCATCGGTATGATTGCGCCAGAAGCTGTGGCTTTGCGTATCATCAACCCGATGCGCTTCTGTCTGTACGTGTTTCGTCCGCTGGTGTGGTTCTTCAACGGCCTGGCGAACGTGATTTTCCGCATCTTTAAGCTGCCTATGGTGCGTAAAGACGACATCACGTCTGACGACATCTATGCGGTAGTGGAAGCCGGCGCGCTGGCCGGGGTGCTGCGCAAGCAGGAACACGAGCTGATTGAGAACGTGTTCGAACTGGAATCCCGTACCGTACCGTCTTCCATGACGGGCCGTGAAAGCATTATCTGGTTCGATTTACATGAAGATGAGCAGAGCCTGAAGAACAAAGTGGCGCAGCATCCACACTCTAAGTTCCTTGTCTGTAATGAAGATATCGACCACATCATCGGTTACGTCGACTCCAAAGACCTGCTGAACCGCGTACTGGCAAACCAGAGCCTGGCGCTCAACAGCGGCGTGCAGATCCGCAACACCCTGATTGTGCCGGACACTCTGACGCTCTCAGAAGCGCTGGAAAGTTTCAAAACCGCCGGGGAAGACTTCGCGGTTATCATGAACGAATACGCCCTGGTGGTGGGTATTATCACCCTGAACGACGTGATGACCACGCTGATGGGCGACCTGGTTGGCCAGGGGCTGGAAGAGCAGATTGTTCAGCGTGACGATAATTCATGGCTGATTGATGGCGGCACGCCGATTGAAGACGTGATGCGCGTGCTGGATATAGACGAGTTCCCGCAGTCCGGTAACTACGAGACCATCGGCGGCTTTATGATGTTTATGCTGCGTAAAATCCCGAAACGTACCGACTCGGTGAAGTTCTCCGGCTACAAGTTTGAGGTTGTGGATATTGATAACTACCGCATCGACCAGCTGCTGGTGACGCGCATCGACAACAAACCGACCGTACTGGTTCCGAAGCTGCCGGATGCGGAAGAGAAGGTATCGGCGTAAGGTTCCAGCCTCCACAAACATCAACGGCTCCCATTGGGAGCCGTTTTTTTAACTACTGCATAGCACGTTGGTTAAGCCATCTCAGTTTGCAGACGCATAACCTGACGGTTGACTTCGGACATCACAGACAGGTGCTGTTTGTCCTTCACTTTTGGGACAAGGATCTTGCCCTTATCAAACTCAAAAGCGCCAACATCCTTGATATACAACCGTCCACGGAACAGGATCTTCACGTACTTCGCCACCTGAAGCGGGTTGTAGCGTTGGAAAATTTTCATTCTTGTATCTCCTGCGAATCATACGCTCTTGCGGTGCCACAATCGGCCCGACTGTCCTGAGCGCAAATTTTAATGCCCAATGACTATAGACCAGAACTACGGTGTTACCCAGTGTGCATAAGTTTATTTACCGTTTGATTACAATTATTCAGAATAATCTTTGCAAAGCGTGACCGGGCGCAGTATAAGCCGTCGTTTTTTCATGGATATGTGCGTTCACCCGCAAACTGGCATCGGGATTGCGGGAAAAACACATTGATCGCACTTATGATTAAAGCGTAAGACCAAGTGGTCGGATCACCTGCAAACAATAAGGAAACGCCATGACCCTACGTAATATCCTTGCAGCAGCCTGCCTGCTGCTGCCTCTGTGGGCTTCCGCTCACAACATTGAAAAAGGACAACGTGTACCGCCAGTCGGCATTGCTGACCGGGGAGAATTGATTCTCGACAATGATAAGTTTAGCTACAAACCCTGGAATAGCGCGCAGCTCGCGGGCAAAGTGAGAGTTGTACAACATATTGCCGGTCGTACATCCGCAAAAGAGAAAAATGCCAACCTGGTGGAAGCGATCAAGGCCGCGAAATTCCCGCACGACCGCTACCAGACGACCACTATTGTTAATACCGATGACGCCATTCCGGGCTCCGGGATGTTTGTGCGCTCAAGCCTTGAGAGCAATAAAAAGCTCTACCCGTGGTCGCAGTTTATCGTCG
Organism: Enterobacter sp.; assembly: GCF_977039595.1. Classification (NCBI taxonomy): domain Bacteria; kingdom Pseudomonadati; phylum Pseudomonadota; class Gammaproteobacteria; order Enterobacterales; family Enterobacteriaceae; genus Enterobacter; species Enterobacter sp. Next base: position 1,143 of record NZ_CDRQYH010000140.1, on the reverse strand, counting down.
ACAGCAACGGCGTCACCCGTAAGGCCTGGCAGCTGGAGGAAGAAAGCTCAGCGATTATTGTGTTGGATAAGGAAGGTCGCGTGCAGTGGGCGAAAGACGGGGCGCTGACCCAGGAAGAGGTGCAGCAGGTTGTTGACCTGCTGCATAAGCTGCTGGCTCAATAAATAGAGACGCGGAAGCCGGGGTTAAGGAAGGATTCGCGCGGGGTGTAGTCCAGCGGTTTGCCCTGCCAGTCATGAACATGCGCCCCGGCGGCCGCAGCAACAGCATGCCCGGCGGCGGTATCCCAGATATTGGTTGGCCCAAAGCGAGGGTACAGCTGCGCATGGCCTTCCGCCACCAGGCAGAATTTCAGCGACGAGCCGATCGAGGTGGTCTGGTGTTCACCCAGCTGCTGCAGGTACTCCTGCAGTTCGCTGTCGCTGTGCGAGCGGCTAATTACCACCAGCGGCGGACGCGCATCGCGCACCTGGATCTGCTTGCGCACGCCGCACTCTTCCTTCCACGCCTTCCCTTCTGCGGCGCTGTACATCACCTTCATTACCGGCGCGTAAACCACACCCAGCACCGCTTTCCCTTTCTCAATCAGGGCGATATTGACGGTGAATTCACCGTTGCGCTTGATGAACTCTTTCGTCCCGTCCAGCGGATCGACCAGCCAGTAGCGCTGCCAGTGCTGGCGCTCGTCCCAGCTTTGCGGCGCTTCTTCTGACAGGACGGGGATGTCCGGCGTTAAGGCCTGTAACCCTTTGAGGATCACCTTATGCGCGGCAATATCCGCCGCCGTGACCGGAGAATCGTCGGCTTTGCTGACAACCTCCATAGGTTTAATACCGTCATACACCTGCATGATGGCATCTCCCGCATCCCGTGCGAGCTGACAAATTTTTTCTAGCATTTTCCACCTCTTTGTTAACGCAGTGAGGTTAACTCTTTGTTTTAGTTATATCGTAATGTGAACAATTCCGCTATCTGTGAAGCAATTCCGGTTTCAGGTTACTTTTTTCTGTCAGGATTCACATTTCTGTAAGCAACAAGCGGCTTTGTTGAATAAATCAGATTTCGGGTAAGTCTCCCCCGTAGCGGGTTGTGTTTTCAGGCAATACGCACGCTTTCAGGCATACCTGCTTTCGTCATTTTGTT
>NZ_CDRQYH010000139.1:0-2028 GCF_977039595.1 Enterobacter sp. | reverse complement strand
GGCTAAAGCATATGGTTCCACCAACCCGATCAACGTGGTTCGTGCAACTATTGATGGCCTGGAAAATATGAATTCTCCAGAAATGGTCGCTGCCAAGCGTGGTAAATCCGTTGAAGAAATTCTGGGGTAATTGACCATGGCAAAGACTATTAAAATCACTCAAACCCGCAGTGCAATCGGTCGTCTGCCGAAACACAAGGCAACGCTGCTTGGCCTGGGTCTGCGTCGTATTGGTCATACCGTTGAGCGCGAGGATACTCCTGCTGTTCGTGGTATGGTCAACGCGGTTTACTTCATGGTTAAAGTTGAGGAGTAAGAGATGCGTTTAAATACTCTGTCTCCGGCCGAAGGCTCTAAAAAGGCGGGTAAACGCCTGGGTCGTGGTATCGGTTCTGGCCTCGGTAAAACCGGTGGTCGTGGTCACAAAGGTCAGAACTCTCGTTCTGGCGGTGGCGTACGTCGCGGTTTCGAGGGTGGCCAGATGCCACTGTACCGTCGTCTGCCGAAGTTCGGCTTCACCTCTCGCAAAGCAGCGATCACAGCGGAAATCCGTCTGTCTGACCTGGCGAAAGTTGAAGGCGGCGTTGTAGACCTGAACACGCTGAAAGCAGCAAACATTATCGGTATCCAGATCGAGTTCGCGAAAGTGATCCTGGCTGGTGAAGTTTCTACTCCGGTAACTGTTCGTGGCCTGCGTGTTACTAAAGGTGCTCGTGCTGCTATCGAAGCTGCTGGCGGTAAAATTGAGGAATAAGTAGCAGATGGCTAAGCAACCGGGATTAGATTTTCAAAGTGCCAAAGGTGGATTTGGCGAGCTGAAACGCAGACTGCTGTTTGTTATCGGCGCGCTGATTGTGTTCCGTATTGGCTCTTTTATTCCGATCCCTGGTATCGATGCCGCTGTACTTGCCAAACTGCTTGAGCAACAGCGAGGTACCATCATTGAAATGTTCAACATGTTCTCTGGTGGTGCTCTCAGCCGTGCTTCTATCTTTGCATTGGGTATTATGCCGTACATTTCGGCATCTATTATTATCCAGCTGCTGACGGTCGTTCATCCGGCCCTGGCAGAGTTGAAGAAAGAAGGGGAGTCTGGACGTCGTAAGATTAGTCAGTACACCCGTTACGGTACTCTGGTGCTGGCAATATTCCAGTCGATCGGTATTGCTACCGGTCTGCCGAATATGCCTGGTATGCAGGGCCTGGTGTTAAACCCGGGCTTTGCATTCTACTTCACCGCTGTTGTAAGTCTGGTCACAGGGACAATGTTCCTGATGTGGCTCGGCGAACAGATTACTGAGCGTGGTATCGGTAACGGTATCTCAATCATCATCTTCGCCGGTATTGTTGCGGGCCTCCCGCCAGCCATCGCCCATACTATCGAGCAAGCGCGTCAAGGCGACCTGCACTTCCTCCTGTTGCTGTTGGTTGCAGTATTAGTATTTGCAGTGACGTTCTTTGTTGTCTTCGTTGAACGTGGTCAACGCCGCATTGTGGTGAACTACGCTAAACGTCAGCAAGGTCGTCGTGTCTATGCTGCACAGAGCACACATTTACCGCTGAAAGTGAACATGGCGGGGGTTATCCCGGCTATCTTCGCTTCCAGTATTATTCTGTTCCCGGCGACCATCGCGTCATGGTTCGGGGGCGGTACTGGTTGGAACTGGCTGACAACAATTTCGCTGTATTTGCAGCCTGGGCAACCACTTTATGTGTTACTCTATGCGTCTGCGATCATCTTCTTCTGTTTCTTCTACACGGCGTTGGTCTTCAACCCGCGTGAAACAGCAGATAACCTGAAGAAGTCCGGTGCATTTGTACCAGGAATTCGTCCGGGAGAGCAAACGGCGAAGTATATCGATAAAGTAATGACCCGCCTGACTTTGGTTGGTGCGCTCTATATTACTTTTATCTGCCTGATCCCGGAGTTCATGCGTGATGCAATGAAAGTACCGTTCTACTTCGGTGGGACCTCACTGCTTATCGTTGTTGTCGTGATTATGGACTTTATGGCTCAAGTGCAAACTC
>NZ_CDRQYH010000138.1:0-2015 GCF_977039595.1 Enterobacter sp. | reverse complement strand
CGGATCGGACAGGTTGAGAATATGAGCGTAGAGGGACTTTTCGTCCATGGCGGTGACCTCTGGCGATTAAATACACCATTATCATGCCTTCAGCCACCACATCAAGGGAAGACCCATAAATATACAGTAATAAATGGAGGCATCATGGACTACAGCATTAAGCAGCAACAGAAACGTAAGATTGCCGGTTTTCATTTGGTCGGCCCGTGGGAACACACGGTAAAGCAGGGCTTTGAACAGCTGGTCATGTGGGTTGAAGGGCGTCAAATTGAGCCGCTTGAGTGGGTTGCGGTCTATTACGATAACCCGGATGAAGTCCCGGCAGAAAAACTACGCTGTGATACGGCCGTTACCGTACCGGACGATTTCGTTATTCCGGAAAACAGCGAAGGCGTCATGATGACGGAAATCGCGGCCGGGGACTATGCCGTGGCGACGGCTCGCGTGGAAAACTACGACTTCGCCACGCCCTGGTATCAGTTTTTCAATTCCCTGCTTCAGGACAATAAGTACCAGATGGCGCTTAAGCCCTGCTTCGAACGCTATCTCAATGACGGCAATGCGGACGGTTACTGGGATATCGAAATGTATATCGCCGTCGAGCATAAAACGGTTTAAGCCTGCTAAATGAAGGGTTTTTCAGCCGGGAACGATCCGCCCGGCTGAAAACACAGTACAATTGTGGTTTGCCGTGTAGCTGGAGAGCGGGTGTGCGTCCCGACAAATCATTAACCCCTTTTGAAATTCGGTTGTATAAACATTACCGCGTTGTGCACGGGTGTCGCATCGCGCTGGCTTTCGTATTGACGTTTGTACTGGTCCGTTTGCTGGATGTTCCGGAAGGGACGTGGCCGCTGATCACGCTGGTGGTGGTGATGGGGCCTATCTCGTTTTGGGGGAACGTGGTCCCGCGCGCCTTTGAACGAATTGGCGGGACTGTTCTTGGCTCGGCCCTGGGTCTTATTGCGCTGAAGCTGGAGCTCATCTCATTTCCGGTGATGCTGGCATGGTGCGGTGCCGCTATGTTCCTCTGCGGCTGGCTGGCGTTGGGCAAAAAGCCCTATCAGGCGCTGCTGATTGGTATTACTCTCGCGGTGGTTGTCGGGGCGCCCGCCGGGGATATGACCACGGCGCTGTGGCGAAGCGGGGATGTCATCCTGGGGTCACTGCTGGCCATGCTTTTTACCGGTATCTGGCCGCAGCGGGCTTTTCTGCACTGGCGTATTCAGATGGCTAACTACGTTACCGCCTTTAACCGCGTTTATCAGGCCGGTTTTTCCCCTAATCTGGTCGAGCGCCCGCGGCTGGAAAAGCACCTGCAAACCATCCTTAACGACGTGGTTAAAATGCGCGGCCTGATCACGCCCGCCAGCAAAGAAACCCGCATTCAAAAATCGATTTTCGAAGCTATCCAGACGGTAAGCCGCAACCTGGTCTGCATGCTTGAACTGCAAATCAACGCCCACTGGGCTTCGCGTCCCAGCCACCTTTTGATGCTTAATGCGCAGACCCTCAAAGAGACTCAGCAGATGACGCAGCAAACGCTGTTGACCATCGCTCATGCGCTTTATGAAGGCAACCCGCAGCCGATACTGGCCAACAGCGAGCGACTGAATGAGATCGTCGCGGAGCTGAAGCAGTTAATCAATGAACGCCAGAGCGATAACGTGGCTGAAACGCCTATTCATGGCTACGTCTGGCTGAGCATGGAACTGGCGCGGCAGCTTGAGCTGTTATCGCACCTTATTTGCCGGGCGCTGCGCAAATAAAAGGCGTATGTGACGGCTGCTGCTTCGATTCAGCAGCAATTGGGGTTATGATAGCTTTAAACGATATACTCATTGTCATTCGCAGCCGCTGTCAGTAAGGTTATTGTTACAACGGTTGCCTTAACGAATCCGAATCTCACATTATCAGGGGTGTAAAAATGGAAACTACCAAGCCTTCGTTCCAGGATGTTCTGGAATTCGTCCGCCTGTTCCGCCGCAAAAACAAACTGCAGCGTGAAATCCAGG
>NZ_CDRQYH010000137.1:0-2030 GCF_977039595.1 Enterobacter sp. | reverse complement strand
GAGCATTATGCTTACCGGTTCGGTCAAGGAAAGACGGCACGCCAGCACGATGAATATTGATAGATTGTCCACGCTGGACATGCTGAAAGTCATTCACCAGGATGATGCACTCATTTCTGCTGCTATTACCCCCTGTTTAGACACTATTGCACGCGTGGTGGACAACGCCGCCGCGGCGCTCAGCCACGGCGGTCGCCTGGTCATCGTTGGCGCGGGGCCGTCTGGGCGCGTTGCGCAACAGGTTACCGATGAGTATGCGCCGGGCAAAACCCCGGTGATTGCCGTTACGGCACAAGAAGGGGAAGGGAGTTACGAGCGCGGCGTTGCCGATCTGCAGGCCATTAAGTTTGGTGAACACGATATGATGCTGGCCGTGACCGTCAGCGGAAAAACGCCGTGGGTCTGGGGGGCAATGCGCCATGCGTGGTCGCTGGGTTCGCCTGTGGCCATCATTACCGGCGATGCGCAAAGTGAAGCCGCGCATCTGGCGAGCATGGTTATCGCTCCGGAGCTGGGTGCCGATGTCGTCGCAGGCTATATCAGCACCAAAGCGGGGATCGCGCAGAAAATGATCCTCTCAATGATCGCTACAGGGCTGGCCGTTCGGACCGGACGGGTTTATAGCAACCTGCGCGTGGATCTTGAGGCAAGCAACACCAAATGGGCCGAACGCCAAATCGCCATCGTGATGGAAGCGGGGGGATGCTCCCGGGCTGAAGCAAAAGCCGCGCTGGAGAGCTGTAACCATCACTGTAAAACGGCGGTATTGATGGTGCTCACAGGGCTGGATGCGTGGAAGGCCCATGAACTGCTGGCGCAGAATAACGGGTTTATTCGGGTGGCGCTGCAGGAAGCGCCATAATAAAAATGAAGAAATAAAAAAGGCCGCAATTGCGGCCTTTGGTATTTTGGGGATTAGAACTGATAAACAAGACCGACTGCTAAGATGTCATCGGTGCTGATGCCATTCGCGTTGTAGAAATTGTCATCTTCATCCAGCAGGTTGATTTTGTAGTCAACATAGGTGGACATATTTTTGTTGAAATAATAGGTCGCACCCACGTCAGCATATTTCACCAGATCTTTATCACTTCCGTAGAAGGAATTCAGATCCTTACCTTTAGACATCAGGAAAGAGACCGCAGGGCGCAGGCCGAAATCAAACTGATACTGCGCTGTCACTTCAAAGTTCTGAGTTTTATTAGCAACGCCGAAGTCACCGTAAGGCGTCATATTGCGGGTTTCTGCATACATGGTTGCCAGATAGATATCGTTGGCATCGTATTTCAAGCCAACAGTCCAGACGTCAGCCTTGTCACCACCGGCTGTTGTTTTGGTAACCTGGTCGTTGGTACGGTCAGATGAAGCATATGCCGCGGCGGCGTTGAATCCCATACCGAAATCGTAGGAGGTTGAAATACCCCAACCGTCTCCGTTTTCTTTGCGGATATCACGGCCATTGTTGGTACCTTCCTGATCGTTAGAGGCGCTTTCGTTATTGCCTTGATACTGAATAGCGAAATCCAGGCCCTGAGCCAGACCAAAGAAATCATTATTACGGTAGGTTGCAACACCGTTTGTACGGCCGGTCATAAAGTTATCGGTATAGCTATAGGAATCTCCGCCGAACTCAGGCAGCATATCGGTCCAGCCTTCAACATCGTAAACCACGCCGTAGTTACGACCGTAGTCGAATGAACCGTATTCACCAAATTTCAGACCAGCGAAGCCAAGGCGTGTCCATGACTGATTGCCTGATTTCTCAGTTTTGTTAGCCTTAATATTATATTCCCACTGGCCATAGCCGCTAAGCAGGTCGTTGATCTGCGTTTCGCCTTTGAAGCCCAGACGAACGTAGCTTACGTCGCCATCTGAACCCGTGTCGTCAGAGAAATAATGCAGACCGGTGATGCTGCCAACTTACTGATTTAGTGTATGATGGTGTTTTTGAGGTGCTCCAGTGGCTTCTGTTTCTATCAGCTGTCCCTCCTGTTCAGCTACTGACGGGGTGGTGCGTAACGGCAAAAGCA
>NZ_CDRQYH010000136.1:0-2706 GCF_977039595.1 Enterobacter sp. | reverse complement strand
ATTCGAGGGCGTGGTTATCGCTATTCGTAACCGCGGTCTGCACTCTGCATTCACTGTTCGTAAAATTTCCAACGGCGAAGGCGTTGAGCGTGTCTTCCAGACTCACTCTCCGGTAGTTGACAGCATTGCTGTTAAACGTCGTGGTGCTGTACGTAAAGCTAAACTGTACTACCTGCGTGAGCGTACTGGTAAGTCTGCTCGTATTAAAGAGCGTCTGAACTAAGATTCGCTTAAGCGACATCCTGTTAGAAAGGGCTGGCCGAAAGGCTGGCCCTTTTTTTATCCCATCGCACCTCTCGAGTTAACCCTTTCTTCATAAATCATTTACAATGCTTGCCTCTTGAGTGGAGGGGAAGTGGATAACGTACTGCATCAGCCTGACCGGAAACGCGCAGCGGCATTGATCGCGCTGTTTGCGATCCTGCTGATCGTGGTGGCGCCGCTGATCTCCGTCTCATTGCAGAAAGATCCCATAAGCGCCATGCCGGGTATGCATCATGACATGAGCATGATGTCGATGGACGAGCATCACGTTGATATGCCGCACACGATGCCTGTCGACCATGCGGAAGCCTGTGGCTACTGCGTGCTGTTAGCGCATGTCCCTGGCGTGATGCTGGCGCTCATCGTCCTGCTCAGCGTGGTGCTGCAGAGGCTTCGCGTTAAGCCGCCGCGTCAGGCGGTCAACCACTGGCACTTCTTCCCCTGGCTTTACCCGGATACCCGCGCGCCGCCGCGGCAGTCTGCTTTTTCCCTTTAAAAACAAAATCGATAACTTTTTGCCTTAAAAAGGAAAAGTATGACTACCTGCACCTCGCGCGTGGCATGGGGAAACCTGCTGCGTCGCCTTCATTTCTACGTTGGGCTGTTTGTCGGCCCGTTTATCTTCTTCGCCGCGCTGACCGGGACGCTGTATGTGGCGACCCCGCAGCTGGAGAATGCGCTCTACCGACACGCGCTCCACGCGGATTCCGTGGGCGAGCCGCAGCCTCTGGCCGAACAAATCGCCGTGGCGGAAAAAACCGTTGGATCAGATTTACGTTTGCACGCCGTTCGTCCGGGGCTGGCTGAAGGCGAAACCACCCGCGTGATGTTCGCTGACCCGAAACTTGGGCCATCGGAGAACCGCGCTATCTTCGTGGATCCGGTAAGCCTGACGGTACTGGGAGATATGACGGTATACGGCACCAGCGGGATTTTACCGCTGCGTCAGACCATTGATTACCTCCACACCTCTCTGATGTTGGGCGACGTGGGGAGGCTCTACAGCGAGCTTGCAGCCTCCTGGATGTGGGTTGCCGCGCTGGGCGGTATTGCCCTGTGGTTTTATACCCGACCCAAACGGCGGATCAACAATCGCTTCCAGAACCGGCGTCGGGTGCACGTGACGCTGGGCTGGAGTCTGCTGGGAGGAATGCTGCTGTTCTCAGCTACCGGCCTGACCTGGTCCCAGTGGGCTGGCGGGAACGTGGATAAGCTACGTGCAGAGATGAACTGGCTCACCCCGCAGGTGAACACGACGCTATCCGGCCAACATGAGGTTATGGATGAACATGCCGAACATCGCGGTCATCACGGTGGGATGATGATGCCGGAAATGGCGATGGATTTGACGCAGTTTGACGGGGTATTAAGCGCGGCGCGTAACGCGGGGATTGATGCCAGCAAGCTGGAGATCCGCCCGGCGAAAACAATGGATCGTGCCTGGACCGTAACGGAAATCGATCGCAGCTGGCCGACTCAGGTGGACGCCGTTGCGGTAGATCCCCATACGATGCAGGTCCTGGACAGAACCCGATTCGAGGATTTCCCGTTAATGGCAAAACTGACCCGCTGGGGCGTGGATTTCCATATGGGGATCTTATTCGGCCTGGTGAATCAGCTGCTGCTCGTGGCGTTTGGCCTCGCCCTGTGCGTGCTCATTATCTGGGGATACCGGATGTGGTGGATGCGTCGTCCTGCGCAATCGGCAGTGAGTCCGGTACAGACGCTTTGTCAGAGCTGGCTGGCGCTGTCAGGATGGGGAAGAGGGGTTACGCTGATAATCAGCGTACTGCTGGGGCTGGCCCTGCCGGTGATGGGCGTGAGTCTGGCGCTGTTTATTCTGGTGGACTGGCTGCGCTGGCGAGCGGCAACCAGGGTGACGCTCGCCGAATCATCCGCTAAATAACCCTATGGCGTGCTGATCACCACTGCGACGCGGCGGTTTTCAGCGCGCCCTTGCGGGGTACTGTTGCTCGCCACCGGGTATTTTTGACCTAATCCTCGCGTGGTGAGATTGCTGCGCGGGATATTTGCACCCTTCGCCCAGGCATCGGCCACGGCGTTGGCGCGTTTTAACGACAGCGCTTCGTTGTAGCTTTCTTCCCCGTAGTTATCCGTGTGACCGTCCATTCGCGCATGGGTCAGGCCGGTTTTCGCCAGGCGAGAGGCCATGGACTGGATCTGCGTTTCACTCTCAGAACGCAGTCTGGCGTCATTTTTATCAAACAGGATGGTGTCCGACATGCCAAGCGACCAGTCACCGTTCAGTTCGTTAAAACCGTAAGACTTCATCGCCGCAATTTGCTCAGGAGTGAATTTGCCTTCCGGCGGCGACTGACAGCCTGCCAGAACCAGTGAGGCCAGTACTAACGGCGCGAAGTAACGTTTTAACATAGTGTATCCTTTCTAACTTATTGTTTTCGTACGCTGGTTTTTAACCTG
>NZ_CDRQYH010000135.1:0-2787 GCF_977039595.1 Enterobacter sp. | reverse complement strand
TTTATTGTAGGTGGGCCAGTTGGTGATTTTGAACTTTTGCTTTGCCACGGAACGGTCTGCGTTGTCGGGAAGATACGTGATCTGATCCTTCAACTCAGCAAAAGTTCGATTTATTCAACAAAGCCCGCTTGAAGATAAAAGCAGTCTGCGTTATCAGGTCTATTGCGCGTTAAGCCAGTTAATCGCGCTGCGTCGTGCGGAAAAAGCATTCCACCCTGACAGTCAGGCTTATTTTAGTGCGTCAGGTGAACATGTTTTAAAAATCGTTCGTGTGGCGGATTGTGGCGAGAAAATAACGGCGCTGTTTAATTTCAGTGATGGCATTCAAACGGTAGAATCCGATATTCAATCCGGAACGGATTTGATTTCAGGAGAAGTTATTACAGATAAAACGCTGACCCTACATCCATGGCAGGTGTTGTGGATTAAAGAAAACTAAAAAGGACCTTAAAAATGAAAATGCCCAGAATTGTGCTGATTTCAGCACTGGTTTCGTGCGCTTTGTTATCAGGCTGTAAGGATGACAAAAAGTCCACTGTCACCATTGAGTTTATGCACTCATCAGTCGAGCAGGAGCGTCAGGCGGTTATCACGAAGCTGATCGAAAAGTTCGAGAAAGAGAATCCTGGCATCACGGTAAAACAGGTACCGGTGGAAGAGGATGCCTACAACACCAAGGTGATTACGCTGGCGAGAACCGGCGCGCTGCCTGAAGTGATCGAGGTCAGCCATGACTACGCAAAAGTAATGGACAAGGAACAGCTGCTGGATCGCAAAGCTATCGGCGAAGCCATTAACGCGGTAGGCGAAAACACTTTCTATGACGGCATCTTGCGTGTTGTTCGTACGGAAGACGGTTCAGCCTGGACGGGCGTGCCGGTCAGCGCCTGGCTTTCCGGCGTCTGGTATCACAAAGATGTGCTGGCCGCGGCGGGCATTCAGGAGCCACATAACTGGGAACAGCTACTGCAAGCCAGCCAGCGCCTTAACGACCCGGCTAAAAAGCATTACGGCATCGCGCTGCCGACAGCGGAAAGCGTGATGACCGAGCAGTCGTTCTCTCAGTTTGCGCTTTCCGGCGGCGCAAACGTGTTTGATGCCAAAGGGAACGTCGACATCGATACCCCTGAAATGGCAAAAGCCCTGGCGTTTTATAAAGCGCTGGCCGCGACCACAATGCCGGGTTCAAACGATGTCATGGAGATCAAAGACGCCTTCATGAACGGTTCAGCGCCTATGGCGGTTTACTCCACCTACATCCTGCCTGCCGTCTACAAGGACGGAAACCCCTCTAACCTGGGCTTCGTTGTCCCGACTGAAAAGTCATCGGCGGTGTACGGCATGATCACCTCCCTGACGATCACCACCGGACAAACTGAAGAGGAGACCGAAGCGGCCGAGAAGTTTGTGACCTGGATGGAACAGGCTCAAAACGCGACGGACTGGGTCATGATGTCGCCTGGCGCGGCACTGCCGGTGAACAAGCTAGTGGTGGGCACCGATACCTGGAAAAACAACGACGTGATTAAAGCGTTTGGGCAACTGCCTTATGAACTGATTGCGCAGTTCCCGAACGTGCAGGTGTTTGGCGCGGTTGGGGATAAAAACTTCACCCGCATGGGCGATGTAACGGGCTCCGGCATTATCAGTTCCATGGTGCATAACGTCACGGTGGGGCAGAAGGACCTTAATACAACGTTAAGCAGCAGCCAGAAGCGACTGACTGATCTTATTTCACAACGATAGGAGCGCTCTGCGGAAGGAAATTATGAAGACGTTGTTTTCTGGTCGTTCAGATATGCCTTTCGCCATGCTGCTGTTGGCCCCCAGCCTGATTCCGCTGGGGGGCCTGGTGGCCTGGCCAATGATTTCCAATATTGAAATCAGTTTTTTACGACTGCCGCTTAACCCGCGCATTAGCGCTGTGTTTGTCGGGCTGGATAATTACATTCGCATCCTCAGCGATGCCGCCTTCTGGCACTCGCTGTGGATGACGTTCTGGTACACCGCGCTGGTCGTGCTCGGCAGTACCGGGCTGGGGCTTGCCGTCGCCATCTTCTTTAACCGGGAGTTTCGTCTGCGGAAAACGGCACGTTCACTGGTGATTTTATCCTACGTTACCCCGTCCATTTCGCTGGTGTTTGCATGGAAATACATGTTCAACAACGGCTACGGCATCGTGAACTATCTGGGCGTTGACCTACTGCATCTGTATGACCAGGCGCCCCTGTGGTTCGACAATCCCGGCAGCAGCTTTGTACTGGTGGTGCTGTTCGCCATCTGGCGTTACTTCCCGTACGCGTTTATCTCATTCCTGGCGATTTTACAGACCATTGATAAATCCCTGTATGAAGCGGCGGAAATGGACGGCGCGAATGCCTGGCAGCGTTTTCGAATCGTTACGCTGCCCGCGATTATGCCGGTGCTGGCAACGGTGGTGACGCTCCGCACTATCTGGATGTTCTACATGTTTGCGGATGTCTACCTGTTGACTACCAAGGTCGATATTTTGGGCGTCTACCTCTACAAAACGGCATTCGCTTTCAATGATTTGGGTAAAGCTGCGGCGATCTCCGTCGTGCTGTTCGTGATCATCTTCGCGGTGATTCTGCTGACCAGAAAAAGGGTAAACCTCAATGGCAACAAATAAACGCGTACTGGGCCGTATTGGTTTTTATCTGGGCCTGGCGGTGTTTCTGGTTATCACGCTGTTCCCGTTCTTCGTGATGCTAATGACGTCGTTTAAGAGTGCGAAAGAGGCGATCTCGCTCCATCCGACCATTCTGC
>NZ_CDRQYH010000134.1:0-2935 GCF_977039595.1 Enterobacter sp. | reverse complement strand
CCCCCGGGGCAGTAAGCGAAGGCAGCGCAGTCAATCAGCAGGAAGGTGGCATGTCTGCACAACCCGTCGATCTCCAGATTTTTGGCCGTTCACTGCGAGTGAATTGTCCGCCTGAACAAAGGGATGCTTTGAATCAGGCTGCGGACGATTTGAATCAGCGGTTGCAAGATCTAAAAGAACGCACTAGAGTCACAAATACTGAGCAGCTGGTTTTCATCGCCGCGTTGAACATCAGCTATGAACTGACTCAGGAAAAAGCGAAGACCCGCGACTACGCGGCAAGCATGGAGCAGCGCATAAAAATGCTCCAGCAGACCATAGAACAAGCATTGCTTGATCAAGGTCGCAATCCCGAAAGACCGGGACCCAAGTTTGAATAACACTTCTCAGTTGACTATGGTAGAGTAACTGTGAAGACAAAATTTCTCTGAGATGTTCGCAAGCGGGCCAGTCCCCTGAGCCGATATTTCATACCACAAGAATGTGGCGCTCCATGGTTGGTGAGCATGCTCGGTCCGTCCGAGAAGCCTTAAAACTATGACGACACATTCACCTTGAACCAAGGGTTCAAGGGTTACAGCCTGCGGCGGCATCTCGGAGATTCCCTCTCTTTTCTTCTACCGACTACCATGACTCAATTCCCTGAAGTTTCTGCTTCACGCCAGGACATCCGTCAGCTAATTCGTCAGCGCCGCCGTGCGTTAACCTCCGATCAGCAAGCGCATTTTGCCCAGCAGGCCGCCGCCCGTATGATGGCGTATCCCCCTGTCGTGATGGCGCATACCGTTGCGCTGTTTCTGTCGTTTGACGGCGAGCTGGACACCCAACCGCTGATAGAGCAACTCTGGCGCGCCGGGAAGAAGGTCTATCTGCCGGTGCTGCACCCGTTTAGCGAGGGGAATCTGCTGTTTCTGCACTACCATCCGCACAGCGAGCTGGTGGTGAACCGCCTGAAAATCACCGAACCGAAACTCGACGTGCGCGACGTGCTGCCGCTGTCACAGCTGGATGTGCTGATTACGCCGCTGGTGGCGTTTGATGAACAGGGCCAGCGCCTGGGAATGGGCGGTGGTTTTTACGACAGAACGCTACAAAACTGGCAGCAGTACGGGTTGCAGCCGGTGGGCTATGCGCATGATTGCCAGGGCGTGGAGGCATTGCCGGTGGAGAAATGGGATGTGCCGTTGCCGGCGGTGGTGACGCCCAGCAAAATCTGGGTCTGGTAGAATAAAGCCGGGTGGCGCTTACGCTTACCCGGCCTACAAATGCTCAGAGTAGGTCGGGTAAGGCGCAGCCGCCACCCGACACCACAAACCGCACTATCAGTACAGCAGACGCGCGCGAATCGTCCCCGCAATAGACTTCATGCTCAGCAGCGCTTTCTCGGCCACATCATCATCCGCTTCGATATCAATAACCACGTAGCCCATCTGCGAGTTCGTCTGCAGATACTGCGCGGCAATGTTGACGCCCTGCTCGGCAAAGATCTGGTTGATCGCGGTCAGCACGCCTGGACGGTTTTCGTGGATGTGCAGCAGACGACGACCACCGTGCAGCGGCAGAGACACTTCCGGGAAGTTCACGGCAGAGAGCGTAGAACCGTTGTCGGAGTATTTGCTCAGTTTACCCGCCACTTCCAGACCGATGTTCTCCTGCGCTTCCTGGGTGGAACCGCCAATGTGAGGCGTCAGGATCACGTTGTCGAACTCGCACAGCGGAGAGGTAAACGGATCGCTGTTGGTCGCAGGCTCCGTCGGGAAGACGTCGATGGCGGCGCCCGCCAGATGCTTACGCTTCAGCGCATCGCACAGCGCAGGGATATCGACAACCGTGCCGCGCGCGGCGTTAATCAGCAGTGAGCCCGGCTTCATCAGCGCCAGCTCTTCCGCGCCCATCATGTTTTTGGTGGACGCATTTTCCGGCACGTGCAGGCTCACCACGTCACTCATGTTCAGCAGGTCAGACAGGTGTTGAACCTGGGTGGCATTGCCCAGCGGCAGCTTGCTTTCGATATCGTAAAAATAGACATGCATACCGAGAGATTCCGCCAGAATCCCCAGTTGGGTACCGATGTGGCCATAGCCGATAATCCCCAGCTTTTTACCACGCGCTTCATATGAGCCAGACGCAAGTTTGTTCCACACGCCGCGGTGCGCCTTGGCGTTAGCTTCAGGAATGCCGCGCAGCAGAAGCAGCAGTTCGCCAATCACCAGCTCCGCCACGGAACGGGTGTTAGAGAACGGGGCATTGAAGACGGGAATACCGCGTTTCGCGGCAGCATTCAGGTCAACCTGGTTGGTACCAATGCAGAAGCAGCCGATAGCCACCAGCTTTTCCGCCGCGGCAATAACCTCTTCAGTCAGGTGAGTACGGGATCGCAGGCCAATGAAGTGGGCATCACGGATGGACGCTTTCAGCTCTTCGGTATCGAGCGCGCCTTTGTGAAATTCGATGTTGGTGTAACCTGCCGCACGAAGGCTATCGATTGCTTTTTGATGTACGCCCTCAACCAGCAGGAATTTAATCTTGTCTTTCTCCAGTGATACCTTTGCCATTTACCCGACCCTGTTTTTGTCTGAACTGATGTTGTGCTGGATATGAATCCGCCGTAGCCAACATATCAAAAAAAACTATTGCAGCAATATGAACGTTTGCGTCGGCACTCTGAAGAAAAGTCATACAGAGCAAAATGTCAGAGGAAAATGCTATGGAAATTTACAAACGCGGCAGGATCGGCAAAAGAGGCGTAAAAACGTGACACAAGTCACCAAATTTAGCTTTTCAAAAATTTTTTAGCGGGGGGAGGACTCCCATAAGCGCTAACTTAAGGGTTGTGGTATTACGCCTGATATGATTTAACGTGCCGATGAATTACTCTCACGATAACTGGTCAGCAATTCTGGCCCATATTGGTAAGCCCGAAGAACTGGATACT
>NZ_CDRQYH010000133.1:0-2999 GCF_977039595.1 Enterobacter sp. | reverse complement strand
GAGGCCAAAGAACGCTTGCTGAATGCGTTTGGTGACCGGGCCACAGCGGCCTTCTCCCACCTGAATACCGTCTACGCTGCGCACCGGGGTGATTTCAGCCGCGGTACCGGACATAAACACTTCATCCGCCAGGTACAGGGATTCGCGGGACAGCACCTGCTCGCGCACTTCAATACCCAGGTCTTTCGCCAGCTTGATGATGGCGTCACGGGTGATGCCCGGCAGCGCGGAGGAGGTGAATGGCGGCGTAAACAGAATTCCGTCTTTCACTTCAAACAGGTTTTCACCTGCGCCTTCGGAGATGTAGCCATTCACATCGAGCGCGATACCTTCCTGGTAACCGTGACGGCGCGCTTCGCTACCAACCAGCAGGGAAGAAAGGTAATTACCGCCCGCTTTCGCGGCGGTCGGGATGGTATTTGGCGCAACGCGGTTCCAGGAAGAGACCATTGCGTCGATCCCCTGCTCCAGGGCTTCAGCACCCAGGTAAGCACCCCACGGGAACGCGGCAATGATCACATCAGTGGTATAGCCGGCTGGCGGGTTCACGCCCATACCGACGTCACCCACGAAGACCAGCGGACGAATATAGGCGCTGGTGAGGTTGTTCTTACGGATCACGTCGCGGCAGGCTTCCATCAGCTCATCAACGCTCTGAGATACCGGGAAACGATAAATTTTGGCTGAGTCATGCAGACGCTGCATGTGTTCGCGATGGCGGAACACCACTGGCCCTTTGTGAGAATCGTAGCAGCGGATGCCTTCAAACACGGAGGTACCGTAATGCAGCGCGTGGGACATCACGTGGACCTTCGCGTCCTCCCAGCGAACCATCTCACCGTTGAACCAAATGTAATCAGCTTTTTTTGTCGTCATTTTTTCGTCCTGTCACGCTTAAGCGCGGATTTGTTGTGATGTGGTTGTGCTCTGGCAGATGGCAACATGGGCAACGTCTACCAGCTTTGATAACTGACTAAACAGTAAGTCGACCGACCGCGGGCTGGCAACGGTTAATTCGATACTGATATTCCGGGCGTCAGTGGCTGTCTCCATATTCATAGAGCAAATCTGAAAACCACGATGACGCACCACACGCAAAACGCGTTCTAAAGTTTCCGGGTTGAAGCGAGCCTGTACGGCGACCTGATGCTGCATCATGATAATTTCTCCATCATTTGTGAGTTACTGGCGCCAGGCGGTACCAGCGGCCAGACGTTCTCGAGTTCATCGATTGAGACATGAAGCAGGTAAGGCCCATCGCTGTTCAGCATGGTGTCGAGCGCCGCTTCAACCTGATCTTTACGGGTGATGTGCTGGCCAGGGATGCCAAAGGCGCTGGCCAGGGTGAGGAAATCGGGGTTATCGGTGAGAGTCGTTTCGCTGTAGCGCTCCTGGAAGAACAGCTGTTGCCACTGGCGAACCATCCCTAAACGCTGGTTGTCGAGCAAGACGATTTTCAGCGGCAACTGCTTGCGTTTAACGGTGCCGAGCTCCTGGACGTTCATCATGAAGGAGCCGTCACCGGAGATACAGATAACGGTATCGTTCGGGCGGGCGACCTGCGCGCCAACGGCTGCTGGCAGACCGAAGCCCATCGTCCCTAACCCGCTGGAGGTGATGAAATTTTCCGGGCGGGTGTAGGTCATATGCTGCGCGGACCACATCTGGTGCTGGCCGACGTCGGTGGTGACGACGCTATCAGCAGGTTTGCGATCCGACAACTGCTTCAACAGCAGCGGCGCGTAGATGGCCTCGCCGGGGTGATCGTAACGCCATGCGTGCTCGGCACGCATATCGGCGGTGTGCTGACGCCATGCGTTGATATCCAGCGGCTTCTGCAATGCCGGTAACAGCGCGTTGAGATCGCCCTGCAGCGCAACGTGCGCCTGACGCAGCTTGTTCATTTCCGCCGGGTCGATATCCATATGGATGACTTTAGCGTTCGGCGCAAAGGTATTCAGCTTGCCGGTGACGCGGTCGTCAAAACGGGCACCTACGGCGATGAGCAGATCGCACTCCTGCACCGCCAGGTTTGCCGCTTTGGTGCCGTGCATCCCCAGCATGCCCAGATAGTACGGGTAGTCTGCATCTACCGCACCCAACCCTTTCAGCGTGCAGGTGGCAGGTATTTGCGTTACCGCGATAAATTCACGCAGGGCGGGAACGGCCTGCGCCATCCCGACGCCACCGCCGACGTACAGCATCGGCTGTTTCGCCTGCGCCATCATCTGACGGGCCTCTTCAACTTCCGCATGCGGAAACGCGTCGTCGCTTTCAACGGTGGAGAAGTGGGGTTCCAGATCCCCAGGTGCCACCTGGATATCTTTCGGGATATCGACCAGAACCGGACCAGGACGGCCTGAGCTGGCCACTTCGAACGCTTCTGCCATTACGCGCGGCAGCTCTTCCAGAGACTGAACGAGGAAACTGTGTTTGGTGCAGGCCAGCGATAAACCCAGTACATCGACTTCCTGAAAAGCGTCGGTACCGATGAACGGAGACGCCACCTGCCCGGTGATGGCGACAACGGGAACGGAATCCAGCAGCGCGTCAGCCAGGCCGGTGATGAGGTTAGTTGCGCCCGGGCCTGACGTCGCCATACACACGCCGGTTTTGCCGGTCGCGCGGGCGTAGCCAATGGCCGCCATCACTGCGCCCTGCTCGTGTCGGCACAAGAGATGTTCCACGCCGCCGTCATACAGTGCATCGTAAATCGGCATAATTGCGCCACCTGGATAACCGAATACTGTCTCGACTCCCTGCGCGCGCAACGCATGTACTACCCACCGTGCCCCATTCATAGTTAGTTCCCCGTCATAAATCGGGAGAAACAGAATTTTGTGCTAGTCGTCATTCTCTGTTCCTCATTTGCGTTTTTTAGTCATAAAAAAACCCCCGGACCTTTCGGTGCGGGGGTCTTAGTTCGTTAAGGCTTGATTTCTAAGCCTTTCCTCGTCCAAGTGCAGCCCCGCACGGTGGGATAATAATCACCACCACGC
>NZ_CDRQYH010000132.1:0-3136 GCF_977039595.1 Enterobacter sp. | reverse complement strand
AGTACAGTAGTAAATCCCGATGCATCCGTAGCTCAGCTGGATAGAGTACTCGGCTACGAACCGAGCGGTCGGAGGTTCGAATCCTCCCGGATGCACCATTTACTATTTCTGAAAGCAGTACCCTGATGCATCCGTAGCTCAGCTGGATAGAGTACTCGGCTACGAACCGAGCGGTCGGAGGTTCGAATCCTCCCGGATGCACCATTTACTGTTTCTGAAAGCATTTCCCGATGCATCCGTAGCTCAGCTGGATAGAGTACTCGGCTACGAACCGAGCGGTCGGAGGTTCGAATCCTCCCGGATGCACCATCTTCTCCTTCTTTGTTTATTCCTTCGACGTTCCGTCAGCAATCACACTCTCAGTCAGCGACAAAAACCACCATTTACGATAAAGTAATGCTTTGTTAATCGTTTAGCGAGAGCACGATGTACGCACAGTATGACGGTTTGATCTTCGATATGGATGGCACTCTTCTGGATACCGAACCCACGCATCGTCAAGCCTGGACAGACGCCCTGGGCCGCTACGGTATGCGTTTCGATCTTCAGGCGATGATTGCCCTCAACGGATCTCCCACCTGGCGTATTGCACAGGCCGTGATTGAACTGAATCAGGCCGATCTCGACCCGCACCTGCTCGCGCGCGAAAAAACCGATGCAGTAAAAGCCATGCTTTTAGATACCGTACGCCCTCTGCCGCTGATTGATGTGGTAAAAGAGTGGCACGGGCGTCGCCCGATGTCGGTAGGAACAGGCAGCGAAAGTGCGATTGCAGAAGCTTTGCTCAATCATCTTGGCCTGCGCCACTATTTTTCTGCCGTGGTCGCCGCCGATCATGTTAAACATCACAAGCCCGCGCCGGACACCTTCCTGCTTTGCGCAGAATTAATGGGCGTCCCGGCGGCAAAATGCGTCGTGTTTGAAGATGCCGATTTCGGCATCCAGGCCGCGCGTGATGCCGGAATGGATGCGGTGGATGTACGCTTACTGTGAGTGACGTGCTGTCACTTGCCTCATTATTCGCCAGCAGTTTTTTAAGCGCCACGCTGTTACCGGGAAATTCGGAAGTGGTGCTGGTGGCGATGCTGTTGTCCGGCGTGAGTCAGCCCTGGCTGCTTGTATTAATAGCAACAATGGGTAATAGCCTTGGAGGGCTGACTAACGTTATTCTTGGGCGTTTCTTTCCGCTGCGTGAAAAATCGCGCTGGCAGGAAAAGGCAGTCGGCTGGCTAAAACGCTATGGCGCTGCCACGCTGTTATTAAGCTGGATGCCTGTAATAGGCGATTTACTGTGTCTGCTGGCGGGATGGATGCGCATCTCCTGGGGACCGGTGCTCTTTTTTTTGTGCCTTGGCAAGGCGTTGCGCTATGTTCTCGTGGCGTGGGCAACACTACAGGGTATGACGTGGTGGCACTAATTGGTGGAATGAATACGCGACCTTCAATCGTCAACCATTACAATTATGCTGAGTAACATTACTTTGACAGGCGGGAGGTCAATTTGATCCCGGACGTATCTCAGGCGCTGGCCTGGCTGGAAAACCACCCTCAGGCATTGAAGGGTATTCAGCGTGGTCTTGAGCGTGAAACGCTGCGCGTTAACGCAGACGGCAGTTTAGCGACGACGGGTCACCCGAAGGCGTTAGGCTCGGCGCTGACACATAAATGGATCACAACCGATTTCGCTGAAGCGCTGCTGGAGTTCATCACCCCAGTAGAGGGTGATATTGATCATATGCTGACGATCATGCGCGATATCCATCGTTATACCGCGCGCAACCTGGGCGACGAACGTATGTGGCCCCTCAGCATGCCGTGCTATATCGAGCAGGGCCAGGAGATTGAGCTGGCGCAGTACGGCACGTCAAATATCGGCCGGCTGAAAACGCTCTATCGTGAAGGGCTGAAAAACCGCTACGGCGCGTTGATGCAGACGATCTCGGGTGTGCATTACAACTTCTCGCTGCCAATGGCATTCTGGCAGGCGAAATGCGGTGAAACGGATAAAGACGCGATCTCGGAGGGCTATTTCCGCCTCATCCGCAACTATTACCGTTTCGGCTGGGTGATCCCGTATCTGTTTGGTGCCTCCCCGGCGATCTGTTCTTCGTTCCTGCAGGGGAAACCGACCACGCTGCCGTTCGAGAAGACCGAGTGCGGAATGTACTATCTTCCGTACGCCACCTCTCTGCGGCTGAGCGATCTCGGTTATACCAATAAATCGCAAAGCAATCTCGGTATTACGTTTAACGAATTGCACGAATATGTGGCAGGATTGAAGCGGGCGATCAAAACCCCGTCGGAAGAGTACGAGAAAATCGGCCTCGAAAAAGAC
Source organism: Enterobacter sp. (assembly GCF_977039595.1). NCBI lineage: Bacteria > Pseudomonadati > Pseudomonadota > Gammaproteobacteria > Enterobacterales > Enterobacteriaceae > Enterobacter > Enterobacter sp. The sequence goes on along the minus strand of NZ_CDRQYH010000132.1, from coordinate 801 downwards.
GGTAAGCGCCTGCAAATTAACAGCAATGTGCTGCAGATTGAAAACGAGCTGTATGCGCCTATTCGTCCTAAGCGCGTGACGCGCAGCGGCGAAACCCCGTCGGATGCGCTGCAGCGCGGTGGGATCGAATACATTGAAGTGCGCTCGCTGGATATCAACCCGTTCTCACCGATTGGCGTTGATGAGCAGCAGGTTCGCTTCCTGGATCTGTTTATGGTCTGGTGCGTGCTGGCGGATGCGCCGGAAATGAGTTCAGACGAACTGCTCTGTACCCGAACAAACTGGAACCGCGTTATTCTGGAAGGACGTAAACCGGGTCTGACGCTGGGTATCGGCTGCGAAACGGCACAGTTCCCGCTGACGAAAGTCGGCAAAGATCTGTTCCGCGATCTGAAGCGAGTTGCCCGGACGATGGACAGCATCGACGGTGGCGACGCATATCAACAGATTTGCGACCAGCTGGTAGCGTGCTTTGATAACCCGGAACTGACATTCTCAGCGCGTATTCTGCGTTCTATGATTGATCAGGGCATTGGTGGTACGGGTCGCTCACTTTCGGCGGAGTACCGTGAAATGCTGATACAGGAGCCGTTAGAAATCCTGAGCGAATCAGATTTTGTCGCGGAACGCGAAGCGTCCGTGGTGCGTCAGAAAGAGGTTGAAGCGGCGGATACCGAGTCGTTTGAGGCGTTTCTGGCGAAGCAGGCTTAAGCAGAAAAGAAAAAGGCCACATCGCTGTGGCCAAAATATACATCTCTGAATTCAGGGATGATGATAACAAATGCGCGTCTTTCATATACT
>NZ_CDRQYH010000131.1:0-3494 GCF_977039595.1 Enterobacter sp. | reverse complement strand
CTTATCCCTCGGCCTGACACCAGCAGACAAACCCGAGTAAGCTACTGGAAATGTTACCCACTTTGGACGGGACTGGTGGTATCATTGTCCGCTTATGTTGTTTGCATGGTACAGACAACCCTTCAATGAACAGAGAAGAAACGCACTGTGATGTTGTCAAAATTTAAGCGTAATAAACATCAACAACACCTTGCTCAACTACCGAAGATTTCTCAGTCAGTTGATGATGTAGAGTTCTTTTACGCTCCCGCTCATTTTCGGGAGACGCTTCTGGAAAAGATTGCCAGCGCCACACGACGCATTTGCATTGTGGCACTGTATCTTGAACAGGATGAAGGCGGGCGCGCGATCCTGAACGCGCTCTATGACGCCAAACGTCAGCGCCCGGAACTTGATGTTCGCGTGCTGGTAGACTGGCATCGAGCTCAGCGTGGCCGTATTGGCGCTGCCGCGTCAAACACCAATGCTGACTGGTATTGCCGTACGGCGCAGGAAAATCCTGGCGTCGATGTGCCTGTTTATGGCGTCCCGGTTAATACCCGTGAAGCGCTCGGCGTCCTTCATTTCAAGGGATTCATCATTGATGACAGCGTGCTGTACAGCGGCGCCAGCCTCAATGATGTCTACCTTCATCAACTCGATAAATATCGCTACGACCGCTATCATCTGATCCGTAATCCGCAGATGGCCGATATCATGTTTAACTGGGTTGATAAAAATCTGGTCCATGGCCGTGGTGTTAACCGTCTTGACGATCCCGAGCGCCCTAAAAGCCCGGAAATTAAAAACGATGTTCGCGCCTTCCGCCAGGAGCTGCGTGATGCGGTCTATCATTTCCAGGGCGATGCGAACAACGAAGAGTTATCCGTTACCCCGCTGGTAGGACTCGGCAAATCAAGCCAGCTGAACAAAACGATCTTCCATCTGATGCCGTGTGCGGAGCAGAAACTCACCATCTGTACGCCGTACTTTAACCTTCCTGCCGTGCTGGTGCGTAATATCATTCAGCTGCTGCGCGACGGTAAAAAAGTGGAAATTATCGTTGGTGATAAAACGGCAAACGACTTCTTCATTCCTGAAGATCAGCCGTTCAAAATCATCGGTGCGCTGCCTTATCTCTATGAGATTAACCTGCGTCGTTTCCTGAGCCGCTTACAGTATTACGTCAACACTGACCAACTGGTTGTGCGTCTCTGGAAAGATGAAGACAATAGTTACCATCTGAAAGGCATGTGGGTCGACGATGAGTGGATGTTGCTGACCGGTAACAACCTGAACCCGCGCGCATGGCGACTGGATCTGGAAAACGCTATCCTGATCCATGACCCGCAGCATGAATTAGCCGCCCAACGTGAACGCGAGCTGGAGCTGATTCGCACCCATACGACCGTGGTGAATCACTACCGTGAACTGCAGAGCATTGCCGATTATCCGGTAAAAGTTCGCAAGCTTATTCGCCGCTTACGTCGTATCCGTATCGACCGACTTATCAGCCGTATTCTGTAATATCCAGGCCCTGTCACCCGCAGGGCTTTTTTATGGAGCCCGTTGATGCGTATTCCTCTGTTACTGAGTGTCCTTTTCCTGAGTGGCTGTAGCCATATGGCCAACGATAGCTGGTCCGGACAGGATAAAGCACAGCATTTCCTCGCTTCCGCGATGTTGTCCGCAGCCGGTAATGAATATGCCCAGCATCAGGGATACAGCCGGGACCGTAGCGCGGCGATCGGGCTGATGTTCTCAGTAGGTCTTGGGGCATCAAAAGAACTGTGGGATAGCCGCCCCGCAGGGAGCGGCTGGAGCTGGAAAGATTTCGCCTGGGATGTTGCCGGCGCAACGACCGGCTACGCCGTGTGGCAGATGGCGCGCTATTAAAGTCGGATACCTTTCCCTTTGCGATGCAGCATCAGGGAAACAATAAAAGCCAGAGCCCCCATACCCGTTACGTACCAGAAGAATGTCGTTTCGCTTCCCCATGACTTAAGCGACAACGCAACGTACTCCGCCGATCCGCCAAACACCGCGTTGGCTACCGCATAAGAAAGCCCTACTCCTAACGCACGAACCTGCGCCGGGAACATCTCGGCTTTCAGTATCCCGCTGATTGAGGTATAGAAACTGACAATCACCATCGCCACCATCACCAGCGCAAAGGCGGCATACGGTGAAGAGACATGCTGAAGCGCAGTCAGAATAGGAACGGTACATAACGCCGACAGCCCGCCAAAAATCAGCATCGACGTACGTCGACCAATTTTATCCGAGAGCGCACCGACGATCGGCTGTATGAGCATAAAGACAAACAGCGCCACGGTCATGACCACGCTGGCGACGTTGGCGTGCATACCGGTTGTGTTCACCAGGTACTTTTGCATATAGGTGGTGAACGTGTAGAAACTAAGAGAGCCGCCCGCGGTGAAGCCCAGCACCATCAGGAAAGCTTTGCGGTTACGCCACAACCCTTTGAATGTTCCCGCCTCCTTCAGCATCCGGACCTCTTTCTGAGAGGTTTCATCTAACTGACGGCGTAGCCAAAGTGCAACGACCGCCAGTACTGCGCCCATTGCGAAAGGGATCCGCCATCCCCAGGCATGAAGCTGTTCGTCCGTCAAAATTTGCTGCAGGATCACCACCACAAGGATGGCCAGCAGCTGACCACCAATTAGCGTGACGTACTGGAATGAGGCGTAAAAACCCTTACGGCCTTCCAGTGCAATCTCACTCATGTAGGTCGCACTGGTACCGTATTCACCGCCTACCGATAATCCCTGGAATAAGCGGGCCACCAAAAGTAGCGCCGGTGCCCAGGTGCCAATCGATTCATATCCCGGTAAGCAGGCGATCACCAGCGAGCCAAAGCACATCATGCACACCGAGATCAGCATAGAGGCCTTACGCCCGCGACGATCCGCAATGCGGCCAAACAGCCAGCCCCCGATGGGTCGCATCAAGAATCCTGCGGCAAACACCCCTGCCGTTTGAAGCAGCTGCGTTGTGGTGTTGCCGGAGGGGAAGAAGATATGTGCGAAGTAGAGTGAACAGAATGAGTAGACGTAAAAGTCGAACCATTCAACCAGATTCCCTGAAGAGGCGCTGACGATTGCCCATACCCTTCTTCGGGTATCACTGTGACCCAGCGTCCCGTTTGATGTCATGCTTTCTGTCATTGTGATTATGCTCCTGCCATAAACTGCGGCGTATTGAGCCAGGAGACTCAATAACCTCGTAAATGAAATGTTATAATTTTGTTATAAATCACATTGAGACAGAGATCACACATTCCATTAGCAGGATAAGGGATTAAGAGAAAGGCCAGAGTGGGAAAACAAAAGCAAAAAACCCCGCACCTTTCGGTACGGGGTTCTTATGTTTGATGCCTGGCAGTTCCCTACTCTCACATGGGGAGACCCCACACTACCATCGGCGCTACGGCGTTTCACTTCTGAGTTCGGCATGGGGTCAGGTGGGACCACCGCGCTAAAGCCGCCAGGCAA
>NZ_CDRQYH010000130.1:0-3635 GCF_977039595.1 Enterobacter sp. | reverse complement strand
CGATGTGTTTGCGGGAAAAAAATCGGCCCAGATCCGCGAAATTTTAATCAGCGAGTCAGCTTGGGAAGAAATGACCTGCTTATTCGCACCTTCCTTAAAGAACGGCTTTAATGCTCTGCGCCAGCGGTGTCGTTGCGCGCCCGATCAGTTTGCTCAGCGTATGGCTATCGTCAAACAGTCCCCCTTTGGACGCGCCAACATCGGAATCCGCCAGCATATCAGCCAGACCGGCAGGCAGACCGACGCTTTTAAGCGCGGCGGCAAAATCTGCTTCACTGAGATTCTGATAGGTTATCGGTTTCCCGCTCTGTTTGCTGAGTTCAGCCGCCAGTTCGCTCAGCGTCCAGCCGTGGTCGCCCGCCAGTTCATACACTTTGCCCGCATGGCCCTCTTCAGCGATCACTTTGGCTGCCGCCGCGGCATAGTCTGCGCGGGTAGCAGAGGCAATTTTGCCATCGCCTGCCGCACCGATAAACACGCCGTGCTCCAGCGCAGGCGGCGCGCTCGCCAGGTAGTTTTCGGTATACCAGCCGTTGCGCAGCAGGGCATAAGGAATGCCGGACGCCGCCAGGGCTTTTTCAGTCGCAACGTGTTCAACGTGCAGACCGAGCGGCGATGTATCCGCATGCAGCAGGCTGGTGTAGGCGATAAATTTCACGCCTGCCGTTTTAGCGGCGTTAATCACGTTCTGGTGCTGGGTCGCGCGCTGTCCGACTTCGCTGGAGGAGATCAGCAGAAGCTTTTCCACGCCGCTCAGCGCGGCGGCGAAGGTGGCTTCATCCGTGTAGTCTGCCTGACGCACCACAATACCCTGCTGGCTTAAGGCTTGCGCTTTCGCCGGGTTACGTACGATGGCCACAATCTGGCTGGCCGGTACGGTTTTCAGCAGCTGTTCAATAACGAGATGGCCAAGCTGGCCGGTAGCGCCGGTAATCGCGATCATGATGAATCTCCTTCGTGTTTGTCTGGTGTTGTGGCACACTAGCACCATAGCTAACTTTTAGTAAGTACGTACAAAAAGGTAAGTATGAAAACAATGATACCGACGCTTAGCGAACAAATGCGCGATGGCAATCTTTTCGCGGAGCAGTGCCCTTCACGAGAGGTGCTCAAACACGTAACCAGCCGCTGGGGGGTACTGATTCTGCTGGCGCTGCGCCAGGGAACGCATCGCTTTAGCGATCTGCGCCGCAAAATGGGCGGGGTGAGCGAAAAGATGCTGTCCCAGTCGCTTCAGGCGCTGGAGCAGGACGGGTTTGTCGATCGCGTATCGTATCCGGTCGTGCCGCCGCACGTAGAGTATAGCCTGACGCCGATGGGTATTGAGGTCAGCGAGAAAGTTGCCGCGCTGGCGGACTGGATTGAGGTGAATACGCCGAAGGTGATGGCGAATCGGGACGATCGCGCGGCGTAAAAGCCGGGCATGTGCGGCCCGATGCCCTCACCCTGACCCACTCCAACGGGGAGAGGGAACAAACACCAAAAGCGGCAACGTGTGTTGCCGTTTTGTTTTACTTACTCAAATCCACCTGATAAATCGCGAACCCAATATCATCCGTCGCGACCTGTTTCATCGGATACTGCGCCTTCTCCTTGATAAACGTGGCTGCCTTGTCGGATGGCGACGTTTCAAAGCGAATATCCAGTTTCGTATCGCTGTGGATCGGTGCCAGACGCCAGTTGTTATCCACCGCAGGATGAATTTCGCCCGCCTTCTTCGACTCCGCGCTGATCCACGCCGCAAGCACCGAGCGGTTCTCGTCCGGCGAGGCAAAGGCGATATGGCTATCTCCCGTACCGGCAAACTTACCGCCGTAGGCACGGTAGTTATTGGTCGCCACCAGGAAGGTGGCATTCGGGTCGATCGCCTTGCCGTTGAAGGTCAGGTTTTTGATGCGCTCCGCCTGCGGGTTAATCATCTGGCACTCGCCGTCATATTTCGCCGGCTGGGTGACGTCAATCTGGTAGTTCACGCCGTCGATCACGTCGAAGTTATAGGTACGGAAGCCGTCCCAGTTAATCAGCGACTGCGGCTTACTGCTGTTAGGGTCAATCTGGTTAAACTGTCCGGCAGAACACTCAAGCCACTCTTTTACCTCTTTCCCGGTGGCTTTAACCACCACCAGCGTGTTCGGGTAGAGGTAGAGGTCGGCGGCGTTACGGAAGGTCAGCTGGCCCTTTTCGACTTCAACATAGCTGGCCGGGTCATTCTTACGCCCGCCCACTTTGAATGGCGCAGCGGCTGACAGGACCGGCAGTTTTGCCAGATCCGGATCGCCTGCACAAAGTGTTCGGCATAGGCTTTCTGCGCCATGTTGACGACCTGAACGGTCGGGTCGTCCTGCACCAGCGCCAGGAAGCTGTACATGTTATCGGCGGATTTGCCGATCGGCTTGCTGACGAATTCGCGCGTGGCGTCGTGATCGTGCTTCAGCACGTTGACCAGTTTTTTATCTTCAGCCGCCAGAGATTTTTTCGCTGCAGCGTCGTAAATCGGGCGCGCTTCGGCTTTTGACTGCGTCACCTTCCAGCTGCCACCGTCGTTATTCAGCACCAGATCCACTACGCCAAGATGGTCGCCCCACATGCCCGGCATCACCGACGGCACGCCGTTAAGCGTCCCTTTCTCAATGTCCGCGCCTTTGATGCTGGCGAAATCTTTGCCCGGGAAGACCGCGTGGGCGTGGCCGAACAGGATCGCGTCGACGCCCGGAACTTCACTCAGATAGTAAACGGAGTTTTCTGCCATGGCTTGATACGGATCGGCGGAGAGGCCCGAGTGGGCGACAACGACGACCAGATCGGCGCCTTTTTCGCGCATTTCCGGCACGTATTTGCGCGCGGTTTCGGTGATGTCGTTGACGGTCACCTTACCGTCGAGGTTGGCCTTATCCCACGTCATGATCTGCGGCGGGACAAAACCGATATAGCCGATTTTGAGCGTTTGTTTTTTCCCGTCCCGATCGACAACCTCGGTATTTTTAATCAGGTATGGGGTAAAGAGCGGCTTTTGCGTTTTAACGTCGATGATATTGGCGTTAACGTACGGGAATTTCGCGCCGGCCAGGGCATCGTGAAGGTATTTCAAACCGTAGTTGAATTCGTGGTTGCCGAGGTTGCCGACGGTGTAATCCAGGGTGTTCATCGCTTTATAGACAGGATGGATCTCGCCTTTTTTCAACCCCCTGGTCGCCATGTAGTCCCCAAGCGGGCTGCCCTGAATGAGATCGCCATTGTCGACCAGCACGCTGTTTTTCACTTCGCCACGCGCCGCATCGATCAGGCTTGCCGTGCGTACCAGTCCGAATTTTTCCGTCGGGGTATCTTTGTAGTAATCGAAGTCCATCATGTTGCTGTGCAGATCGGTCGTTTCCAGAATACGCAGATCTATCGTCTCCGCCTGCACGCTCGCTGCAATCAGCGTCGCCAGAAGCGTTGCACTAAACTTAATCATCAGAGGAGTCCTTTTTTCGATGCAGACCACAAAAGAGTATGTATCTATAGCTTGTTGCGGCTTTGTTGAATAAATCGAACTTTTGCTGAGTTGAAGGATCAGATCACGTATCTTCCCGACAACGCAGACCGTTCCGTGGCAAAGCAAAAGTTCAAAATCACCAACTGGCCCACCTACAATA
>NZ_CDRQYH010000129.1:0-3713 GCF_977039595.1 Enterobacter sp. | reverse complement strand
CGCCTCTTTCGCCGGATCGTCCTTTTCCTGAGCATGGACAAATGCGGCGAAGAGCAGACAAACCAGCAGGCAGACCAGGTGCGCAGCTTTCATCAACAACCCCCTTTTGACGTCACAGGCTTCCCATGAAATATATCGTTACATTCAGTGTAGCGACGCCAGCCGAAAGTATGAATTTTCTCCGTAAAGTATCTGTGAGATAGTCAAACAGCACACAAAAACAGGGAGAACGTCATGCAACTGAGCATTACCAATACGGTTACGCAGCAGGAAAAAGAAGAGTTATTCGTTGGGCTGCGTGCCTACAACGCGCAATTTTTGGATATGGCGACCTTTAGCGGCGACGTTGGCGTTTACGTGCGTGACGATAATGGCGCCATGCTGGGCGGGTTAATCGGTGTGCGTAAAGGCGACTGGCTGAATATCGACTATCTCTGGGTGAGCGAGACCGTGCGCGGATCCGGCGTTGGCAGCCAGCTCATCAGAACGGCCGAAGAGGAAGCCAGACGCAAAGGCTGCAAGCACGCGCTGGTCGATACCGTCAGCTTCCAGGCGCGGCCGTTCTATGAAAAACAGGGGTACCAGCTGCAAATGTCTTTGCAGGATTATCCTTATCCGGGCATGCAGCGACATTACCTGGCGAAAGCCCTTTAAGCTTTGAATCCGTAGGCTGGGTAAGCGCAGCGCCACCCGGCCATAGCCGCATATAACTTATCCTTCTTATTGATTCTTTTTCGGTTTTTATTTCACCGCCTCGTTGTCGATATAGTCACTACAACATTCAGCAAAAGGAACTGTCTTGTGAAACGTCGATTGGGTGCTCTGGTACTGGCTGGCCTGCTGCTGGCAGGGTGCGATCAAAGTGGCAGCGATGCCAAACACATTAAAGTCGGCGTCATCAACGGCGCCGAGCAGGACGTGGCGGAAGTCGCCAAAAAGGTGGCAAAAGAGAAATATGGCCTGGACGTGGAGCTGGTAGGCTTCAGCGGCTCGCTGTTGCCTAACGATGCCACCAACCAGGGGGAACTGGATGCCAACGTCTTCCAGCATCGCCCGTTCCTTGCAGAGGATAACAAGGCGCATAGCTACAAGCTGGTGGCCGTGGCGAACACCTTTGTTTTCCCGATGGCCGGCTATTCCCGCAAAATCAAATCCGTCTCTGATCTGAAGGACGGGGCGACCATTGCCATTCCAAACGACCCGACCAACCTGGGCCGCGCGCTGCTGCTGTTGCAAAAAGAGAAGCTCATCACCCTGAAGCCGGACACCGGGCTGCTGCCAACGGCGCTGGATATTACCGCCAACCCTAAACAGCTGAAAATCATGGAGCTCGAAGGGGCGCAGCTGCCGCGCGTGCTGGACGACCCGAAAGTGGATGTCGCCATCATCAGCACCACCTATATCCAGCAAACCGGGCTGTCGCCGGTGCATGACAGCGTCTTTATCGAAGACAAAAACTCGCCGTACGTGAACATCGTGGTGACGCGCGAAGACAACAAAGACGCCGAGAACGTGAAGGAATTTATCCAGTCGTATCAGTCGCCTGAAGTGGCGAAAGCAGCGGAGACGATCTTTAACGGTGGGGCGGTGCCAGGCTGGTAAACAATCTGATGGAAAAAGGTTTGCTTAAATTGGCCCGATTCCATCGGTAATCGCCCTTTAACCCACAGCATGACGCGCGACGGCTGGCTATCCTCCTTATCACACCAACCGGAGGATAGCCCATGAACATCACCCACATTCGCAACGCCACCCAGCTGATTACCTACGCCGGAAAACGTCTTTTAATCGACCCGATGCTGGCCCCTAAGGGCGCTTATCCGGGCTTTCCCGGCACGGCGTATGCCGAACGCCGTAACCCGACGGTTGAACTCCCCGTTGACATCAACACGCTGCTGGACGCCGACGCGGTGATCGTCACCCATACTCATGACGATCACTGGGATCGCGCCGCGGCAGAGCTGATCGCCAAAGATAAGCCGATCTACGTGCAAAACGAACGTGACGCCGCGCTGCTGCGCAGCCAGGGGTTTAGCAACCTGACGATCATGACCGATGCGACCTTCTTCGGCGATATTCAGATTACGAAAACCCATGGCGGGCAGCACGGGACCGATCGCGCATATGCTGTGCCCGAACTGGCGGAGCGGCTGGGCGAGGCCTGTGGCGTGGTGCTCCGCCATCCTGATGAGAAGACGCTCTATCTTGCCGGGGATACCGTCTGGCGTGACGAAGTGGCGGCCGATCTGCAAAAGCATCAGCCGGACGTGGTGGTGCTGAACGCCGGCTATGCTCACGTCATTGGCTTTGGGCCCATTATTATGGGGCAGGAGGACGTGCTCAACGTCCATTTCCTGCTGCCGCAGGCCAAAATTGTGGCGAGCCATATGGAAGCCATTAACCACTGCCTGTTAACCCGCAGCGCGCTGCGTGAGTACGTTGAAGCCAACCAGGTGAGTGACGCAGTGAGCATTCCCCAGGATGGCGAAACCGTTATATTCTGAGTATCTAAAAGGGAAAGGAGAGACAAATGCCGCTAGTCAACGTCGCGATTGTCGCGGTAGACGGGTTCAGCCCGTTCCACTACTCCGTTCCCTGCATTCTGTTTGGCGACTCGGTCTCCGGAGAAAAGCGCTTTAACGTGACGATCTGCGCCGAAACGCCGGGGTTCCTCACCTCAAAAGACGGATTTGCCCTCAACGCCACGCAGGATTTTTCCGCCATTGGGCAGGCCGATATTGTTGTCGTTCCCTACTGGCAGCACGTTCTTGAACGCCCGCCGCAGTCGCTGCTCGACAGCCTGGTGCAGGCGAGAGACCGCGGCGCAGAAATCGTCGGGCTGTGTCTGGGGTCGTTTGTGCTGGCCTGGGCGGGGATCCTCGACGGTAAGCGTGCGGCCACCCACTGGGAGTTCGAACGTCAGTTTCAGTCCCTCTTCCCGAACGTTCGACTGGATATTAATGCCCTTTACGTGGATGACGGCAATATCATTACCTCTGCCGGGACTGCCGCCGCGCTGGACTGCTGCCTGTATATCATTCGCCAGCGCTTTGGCAGCGTGGTCGCCAACCAGATTGCCCGCCGTATGATTGTACCGCCCCACCGCGAGGGCGGTCAGGCGCAGTTCATCGCCCAGCCGGTTCCCAAAGATACCCGCGACGGACGCATTAACTGCCTGATCGACTATCTTCAGCAGCACATCACCGAACCGCATAGTCTGGACTCGCTGGCGGAGGTCGTCTCGATGAGCCGCCGCACCCTGACCCGCCATTTTGTTAACGCTACGGGGATGAGCGTCGCCGACTGGCTGACCGCCGAACGCCTGCGGCGCAGCCAGATCCTGCTGGAAGCCGGAAATATGCCGATTGAGCGCGTGGCTGAGCTGGTGGGATTTAATTCCGCCATCACCTGGCGACAGCAGTTTAAGGCTCGTTTTGGGGTGAGCCCTGCGGAATGGAGAAAAACCTTTCGTCTTCACAGCTAGTTTATTTGGGCTAACTCAAGATTTAAGGCTTAGTTAAATAATTTATTATTTTTTCTTAATCGACCTCTCATTTTTCTAAAAAAATATTTTATTTGATGAGCCCTAAGGAAGGTGCGAATAAGCAGGTCATTTCTTCCCAAGCTGACTCGCTGATTAAAATTTCGCGGATCTGGGCCGATTTTTTTCCCGCAAACACATCGAATCAGCCTATTTAGGCTATTTTTTCCAC
>NZ_CDRQYH010000128.1:0-3828 GCF_977039595.1 Enterobacter sp. | reverse complement strand
CGGGCCGGTAGAAATAATATCGATCGGCACTTCGGTCAGTTCTTCAATGCGCTTGATGTAATCCAGCGCCGCCTGCGGCAGGCCGCTACGCTCTTTCACGCCGAAGGTGGTCTCAGACCAGCCCGGCATGGTTTCGTAGATTGGCTCAATGCCTTCCCAGTCGTCAGCAGCCAGCGGAGTGGTGGTCACTTCGCGGCCATCTGGCATACGGTAGCCTACGCAGATTTTCACTTCTTTCAGGCCGTCCAGTACGTCCAGCTTGGTCAGGCAGAAGCCAGACAGGGAGTTGATCTGCACGGCACGACGCACTGCAACCGCATCCAGCCAGCCGGTACGACGACGACGACCGGTGGTCGCGCCAAACTCGTTACCCTGCTTGCACAGGAACTCGCCGGTTTCATCAAACAGTTCGGTCGGGAATGGACCCGCACCCACGCGAGTGGAGTACGCTTTGATGATGCCCAGTACGTAATCCACATAACGTGGACCCAGGCCAGAGCCGGTCGCCACGCCACCCGCGGTGGTGTTAGAGGAGGTGACGTACGGATAGGTACCGTGGTCGATGTCCAGCAGCGTACCCTGTGCACCTTCGAACATGACGAAATCGCCACGCTTGCGCGCCTGGTCCAGCAGATCGGACACATCAACAACCATACCGGTCAGAATGTCTGCAATCGCCATGACGTCATCCAGCACTTTCTGGTAGTCAACAGCGTCAGCTTTATAGAAGTTCACCAGCTGGAAGTTGTGATATTCCATCACTTCTTTCAGTTTTTCAGCGAAGGTCGCTTTGTCGAAGAGGTCGCCCACGCGCAGACCGCGGCGTGCAACTTTATCTTCGTAAGCCGGGCCGATACCACGACCGGTGGTGCCGATCGCTTTCGCGCCACGCGCTTTCTCACGCGCTACGTCCAGCGCCACGTGATAATCCAGGATCAGCGGGCAGGCTTCGGAGAGCAGCAGACGCTCACGAACAGGGATACCACGGTCTTCCAGACCTTTCATCTCTTTCATCAGCGCCGCTGGAGACAGCACAACGCCGTTACCGATGATGCTAGTGACGTTTTCGCGAAGAATGCCTGATGGAATAAGATGGAGGACGGTTTTTTCACCGTTGATTACGAGAGTATGGCCTGCGTTGTGACCGCCCTGGTAGCGCACAACATATTTAGCCCGTTCAGTCAGAAGATCAACAATCTTCCCTTTACCTTCGTCACCCCATTGGGTGCCCAGTACGACGACGTTGTTACCCATTTTTTTCAAAATCACCGTTTGCTTAAAAATGGATTCTACCATCGCTTTTTCAGATATACAGCACTTTTTGACCTCAAAATACGCCGATTGCGCCTACTTTTTGATCAGCCAATCGTTTTCCTCAACATGTAGTAGATCACGATGCCCGCAACCACAAGACCGCCGCCAAAACGACGTAAAATATTATCCGGCAGTTGGCTCATGGTGGCGATCATTCGACGCCAGGCGCGTGGATAGAGCATCGGTCCCATGCCTTCAAGCACCAGGACCAGGGCCAGCGCGAGCCAGATCGTTGAATTCATTTTTGTTCCTTATAAAAGAAAACCACCGCTCCGTTGAGAGCGGTGGTTTGAATACTCAAACGAGCCTGAGTTTATCGCGTTGCGTTAGTCGGCGTCTTCATATAACGGAAGAAATCGCTGTCCGGGCTAAGCACCATCACATCCTGGCTGCTCTGGAAGCTATTCTCGTAGGCACGCAGGCTACGGATAAAGGCATAGAAGTCAGGATCCTGGCTGAAGGCATCAGCAAACAGTTTCGCGGCTTCCGCATCACCTTCACCGCGCAGGATACGGCCCTGGCGCTCAGATTCCGCCAGCGTCTTGGTGACTTCGTAGTCTGCTGCAGCACGCAGCTTCTCAGCCTCTTCCTGACCCTGTGAACGGTGACGACGGGCTACCGCTTCACGCTCGGCGCGCATACGGTTGTAAATCGCCTCGGATACTTCCACCGGCAGGTTGATCTGCTTGATACGCACGTCAACGACTTCGATACCCAGTGCAGCCATACTGTTCGGATTGATCACCGGCACTTTACCGTTGGTTTCCGCCTGAACACGTTCAGCCGCTTTGGCAATCGCATCGTCTGCTGCCGGCGTTGAAACTTCATCTTCAGTGCCCGCTGTGCCGGAGTTCAGCGCATCGCGAACTTCCAGGGTCAGACGACCACGGGAGTCGGTCACGATGTCTTTCACATCCAGACGACCAATCTCAGAACGCAGACGGTCAGAGAACTTACGTTTCAACAGCACTTCTGCCTGAGAAACGTCACCGCCGCCCGTTGCCAGGAAGTAACGGCTGAAATCACTGATGCGCCATTTGATATAGGAATCAACGATCAGGTCTTTCTTCTCTTTGGTCACAAAACGATCTGCCTGGTTATCCATGGTCTGGATACGCGCATCAAGCGTTTTTACGGACTGAATGAACGGCACCTTGAAGTGCAGACCCGGCTCGTAAATCACCGGGCGTTTGTCGCCATCACGCACGACGCTGCTGAACTGGAACTTGATCCCACGCTCGCCCTCTTTCACCACAAAGATCGAGGTATAAAGCACGACCAGTACGATGACGATGATCGCAATAACTGACTTACGCATCCTTATTCCCCCTGACGCTGGTAGTCGTTACGCTGCGCGTTAGCACGGCGTTGGTCCATAATGTCACCATCGTTCGAAGAAGGCGTTGTGTTCGAGCTGGCGCTGCCTGTTGAGGCTGGCGGCAGACGCAGCAGGTTGTTCGCTCCGCTGGTGTCTTTTGCTGCCGGTGCAGAACTGCCCTTCAGCATCTGATCCAGCGGCAGCACCATCAGGTTTCCGCCTTTACTGTCGTTAACCAACACTTTGCGGGTGTGGCTCAGCACTTTTTCCATGGTCTCGATATAGAGACGCTCACGGGTAATTTCCGGCGCTGCTTTGTATTCAGGCAGGATCTTCGCAAAGCGAGCCACTTCACCCTGAGCTTCCAGGATGGTCTGGGTCTTATACGCGCGCGCTTCTTCCAGAATACGCTGCGCCTGACCGTTAGCGCGTGGCTGAACTTCGTTGGTGTACGCTTCTGCTTCACGGATATATTGCTGTTCGTTTTCACGGGCAGCAATCGCATCGTCAAATGCGGCTTTCACCTCTTCCGGCGGACGCGCAGCCTGGAAGTTGACGTCCAGCAGGGTGATACCCATGTTGTACGGACGAATGGTCTCTTCCAGCTCGCGCTGGGTATCGCTACGAATAACGGTACGACCTTCGGTCAGAATACGGTCCATGGTGTATTTACCGATGACACCACGCAGGGCGCTGTCAGTCGCCTGACGCAGGCTGTCATCGGCGCTGGTCACGCTAAACAGATAACGCTCAGGATCGGTCACGCGGTACTGCACGTTCATCTCAACGCGCACCACGTTTTCGTCAGAGGTCAGCATCACGCCGGAGGCGGCCAGTTCACGGACGGATTCCACGTTTACCGCGGTCACGTCGTCAATGAAGGTTGGCTTCCAGTTCAGACCCGGCTCAACCAGATGGCTAAACTTACCGAAACGGGTGACTACGCCGCGTTCTGCTTCTTTAATGGTGTAGAACCCGCTGGCTGCCCAGATGATGACTACCGCAGCGGCCACGATGCCCACTACGCGGCCACCCATTGGCGGGCGCGTACTCTGAGTGGAATTGCCACCCGAGCCAGAACGTTTTCCTCCGCCAAGGCCACCAAGCTTCTTGCTCAGTTTGCGGAAGATATCATCCAGATCCGGCGGCCCCTGCTCGCGACCACCTTTGTTGCCATTTCCCTCAGAGTTGCCGCC
>NZ_CDRQYH010000127.1:0-4320 GCF_977039595.1 Enterobacter sp. | reverse complement strand
ATGGCCCTGGTACGAGCGCTGAACAAAATGACGAAAGCAGGTATGCCTGAAAGCGTGCGTATTGCCTGAAAACACAACCCGCTACGGGGGAGACTTACCCGAAATCTGATTTATTCAACAAAGCCGCGAATGCCCTGAAGGCTGAGAACCAGCCTATTGCAACCGTCTTCCCGAAAGAGGGGGTGACCGGCTGGGCGGACACCACCATGCTGCACGCACAGGCTAAACACCCGATGTGCGCCTACAAGTGGATGAACTGGTCGCTGACGCCGAAAGTTCAGGGCGATCTGGCAGCATGGTTTGGCTCCCTGCCCGTGGTACCGGAAGGGTGTAAAGCCAGCACGCTGCTGGGCGATAAAGGCTGTGAAACAAACGGATATAACGAGTTCGACAAAATCATGTTCTGGAAAACCCCCATCGCAGAAGGCGGCAAGTTTGTCCCTTACAGCCGCTGGACGCAGGATTACATCGCCATCATGGGCGGTCGTTAATTGCCCGGGAGCAGAACATGACGTACGCAGTCGAGTTTAACAATGTTTCCCGTCTGTACGGCGACGTCCGGGCGGTGGATGGGGTCACCATTGCGATCCGCGACGGAGAGTTTTTCTCCATGCTGGGGCCTTCGGGCTCCGGCAAAACCACCTGCCTGCGTCTGGTAGCGGGTTTTGAACAGCTGTCAGGCGGGACGATTTCTATCTTCGGTAAAGAAGCGAGCGAACTGCCCCCCTGGGAGCGGGACGTGAACACCGTGTTTCAGGATTATGCGCTGTTCCCGCATATGTCGATCCTCGACAATGTCGCCTACGGGCTGATGGTCAAAGGCATCGACAAGAAAAAACGCCATGCGCAGGCCCGTGATGCCCTGGAAAAAGTGGGCCTGAGTTTCGCCGTTGCCCGCAAACCTTCGCAACTTTCCGGCGGCCAGCGGCAGCGTGTCGCCATCGCCCGCGCGCTGGTCAATGAGCCGCGCGTCCTGCTGCTGGATGAGCCCTTAGGTGCGCTCGATCTCAAACTGCGTGAACAGATGCAGTTCGAGCTGAAGAAGCTTCAGCAGGAACTCGGCATCACCTTCATTTTCGTCACCCACGATCAGGGTGAAGCCCTTTCGATGTCAGACCGGGTGGCGGTGTTTAATAACGGGCGCATCGAGCAGGTGGACACCCCGCGCGATCTCTACATGCGTCCGCGCACGCCGTTTGTCGCGAGTTTTGTGGGCACTTCCAACGTCTTTGATGCAGGACTAGCGCACAAAATTTGCGGCATGGAAGGCAGCTATTCCCTGCGTCCGGAACATATCCGTCTTAACGAGGGCGGAGACGTTCAGGTTCAGGGCATCGTGCAGGCCGTTCAGTACCAGGGGGCGGCCACGCGGCTGGAGCTGAAGCTTGCCGATGGCGCCAAACTGCTGGTGAGCCAGGCCAATCTCAGTGAAACCTCGCCGCTGAGCGGCATTGCGCCGGGGCAGGCGGTGATGGCGTCGTGGTCACGCGAGGCGATGATTCGCCTGCATGAGGAGAGGTGAAATGTCTATGAGTGTCGCGCATCCTCCCGCCTCGCACGGCCGCTTCAGCCGAATGACGGCGCTGTTCTGGCGGAAACCGTCGCTCGGCCTGTTCCTGCTTCTGCTCGCGCCGCTCATGTGGTTTGGCATCGTCTATTTAGGATCGCTTCTGACCCTGCTGTGGCAAGGTTTCTACACCTTTGACGATTTCACCATGGCGGTCACGCCGGACCTGACCCTGGCGAACATTCAGGCGCTCTTCAACCCGGCAAACTATGACATCATCCTGCGAACCTTAACGATGGCGATTGCGGTGACTATTGCCAGCGCCATCCTCGCATTCCCGATGGCCTGGTACATGGCGCGATACACCCGCGGCAAGTGGAAAGCGTTTTTCTATATCGCTGTCATGCTGCCGATGTGGGCGAGCTACATCGTCAAAGCCTACGCCTGGACGCTGCTGCTGGCGAAGGACGGCGTGGCGCAATGGTTTCTCAACCATCTCGGGCTGGAGCCGATTCTGACCTCACTCCTGACGCTCCCGGCGATTGGCGGCAACACCTTGTCCACCTCGGGGCTGGGACGGTTTTTGGTCTTCGTTTACATCTGGCTGCCGTTTATGATCCTGCCCGTCCAGGCAGCGCTGGAACGCCTGCCGGCCTCGCTGCTGCAGGCCTCGGCCGACCTCGGCGCCCGCCCGCGCCAGACCTTTCGCTACGTCGTTCTGCCGCTGGCCATTCCGGGCATTGCGGCGGGGTCCATTTTCACCTTCTCCCTGACGCTGGGGGATTTTATCGTTCCGCAGCTGGTGGGGCCGCCGGGCTACTTCATCGGTAACATGGTCTACTCCCAGCAGGGCGCCATTGGCAATATGCCCATGGCCGCCGCGTTCACGCTGGTTCCCATCGTGCTGATTTCTCTTTATCTGGCGTTCGTGAAACGTCTGGGAGCATTCGATGCACTCTGAACGCGCACCGCTGTTCCTGAAAGTGGCAGCGTGGGGAGGCGTCATCTTCCTGCACTTCCCGCTGCTGATTATCGCGACCTACGCCTTCAACACCGAAGACGCCGCTTTCAGCTTTCCGCCTCAGGGGCTAACGCTGAAGTGGTTTAGCGTGGCGGCGGGGCGCGGCGATATTATCGAATCCGTGACGTTGTCACTTCAAATTGCCGCGCTTTCCACCGCCATTGCCCTTGTGCTTGGCACGCTTGCTGCAGCGGCGCTGTGGCGAAGCGAGTTTTTTGGCAAGAATGCGATCTCTCTGCTGCTGCTGTTACCGATTGCGTTACCGGGGATCATCACCGGCCTGGCGCTGCTGACGGCCTTCAAAACGATCGACCTTGAGCCGGGCTTTTTCACCATCGTGGTGGGACACGCCACCTTTTGCGTGGTGGTGGTGTTTAACAACGTAATTGCACGGTTCAGGCGCACCTCCTGGAGTCTGGTCGAAGCGTCGATGGATCTCGGGGCCGACGGATGGCAAACCTTCCGCTATGTGGTGCTGCCCAATCTGGGTTCAGCGCTGCTGGCCGGGGGTATGCTGGCGTTTGCCCTGTCGTTTGACGAGATAATCGTCACAACATTTACGGCGGGACACGAGCGCACGTTACCGCTGTGGTTGCTCAACCAGCTCGGGCGTCCGCGCGACGTGCCGGTCACCAACGTCGTGGCTCTGCTGGTGATGCTGGTGACAACTATCCCCATTCTGGGAGCCTGGTGGCTAACCCGCGACGGCGAAAACATTGCCGGCAGCGGGAAATAACAGTGAATTCAACAGGAAAATGCTATGCAAAAACATCTGCTGATAAACGGTGAACTGGTTGCCGGAGAGGGTGAGAAACAGCCGGTTTATAACCCGGCCACCGGAGAGGTGCTGCTGGAGATTGCTGAGGCGTCAGCGGCCCAGGTCGACGCGGCGGTTCAGGCGGCCGACCGTGCTTTTGTGGCGTGGGGACAAACGACGCCGAAAACCCGCGCCGAGAGCCTGCTGAAGCTGGCGGATGCGATTGAAGCCCACGGCGAGGAGTTTGCCCGGCTCGAATCCCTCAACTGCGGCAAGCCGCTGCACTGCGCTCTGGGTGATGAAATTCCGGCGGTGGTTGACGTTTTCCGTTTCTTTGCCGGGGCCGCCCGCTGCCTTAACGGGCTGGCCGCCGGAGAGTACCTTGACGGCCATACGTCGATGATCCGCCGCGACCCGGTGGGCGTGGTTGCCTCTATTGCACCATGGAACTACCCGCTGATGATGGCAGCCTGGAAACTGGCACCCGCGCTGGCGGCAGGGAACTGCGTGGTGATTAAGCCCTCTGAGATTACGCCCCTGACCGCGCTTAAGCTGGGAGAGCTGGCAAAAGATATCTTTCCGGCGGGCGTTCTTAACGTGCTGTTTGGTCGGGGCAAAACGGTCGGCGATCCGCTTACCGGACATGAAAAAGTCCGTATGGTCTCGCTGACCGGTTCAATTGCTACCGGGGAACATATCATCGGCCATACGGCGTCCTCCATTAAACGCACCCACATGGAGCTGGGCGGTAAAGCGCCGGTGATCGTGTTTGATGATGCCGACCTGGATGCGGTCGTCGAAGGGGTGAGGACGTTTGGCTTCTACAACGCCGGGCAGGACTGTACCGCCGCCTGTCGTATCTACGCGCAAAAGGGCATTTACGCCGCGCTGGTGGAAAAACTGGGTGCTGCGGTTGCGAGCCTGAAAATGGGCGCACCCGAGGACGAATCAACCGAGCTGGGGCCGCTGAGTTCGGCGGCACATTTATCCCGCGTGTGCAAAGCGGTGGATGAGGCCAAAGCCCTGAGCCACGTC
>NZ_CDRQYH010000126.1:0-4404 GCF_977039595.1 Enterobacter sp. | reverse complement strand
TGCCAGAACCTGACGACCATTTTTAGTAGCCATACGAGCACGGAAGCCGTGAGAACGGTTGCGCTTCAGTACAGACGGTTGAAAAGTGCGTTTCATGGCGATTTCTACCTAAACTTGAATAAATTCACTGACTTTTGCGTATACCCGAACGAGTTTCGAACGACTAACGCCTCAGCGTGGGTGATTAAAGAGGCCGGATTGTAATAATTGTACACTCCGGAGTCAATTCTCTTTCCTTATTTCCCGCGTATTTCCGCACGTTTTCGCGTGGAAAATGAGCAACGGACGACGCAGGAAGATGAGCATCACGCGCCGGGTCGAGGATTATACGGGCTCACCGACAAAGCGCAAGGATCGTCCCGGATCTTCGTTAGATCATTTAAGCAATAAATTGTCTGTGCTCATTAATTTTTCCAATATGCGGACTAAATCGCGGGGCACTCGCGCCAGGATCGTTTACACTTACCCGGTTCTGGATCTTCCTGTGGATAAATCGGGAAGAATCTGTGAGAAACAGAAGATCTCTGGCTCAGTTTAGGCTATGATCCGCGGTCCCGATCGGGATCCCAGGATCCTGGTCAGGATAAATTGCAGATAGCAATTCGCACGTCCCCCTTTACACAGGGTCATGTCGATGTGCGCCAACAATCATGAATATTCAATAGTTTTCTTTTATTGTTCGAGTGGAGTCCGCCGTGTCACTTTCGCTTTGGCAGCAGTGTCTTGCCCGATTGCAGGATGAGTTACCAGCCACAGAATTCAGTATGTGGATCCGCCCGTTGCAGGCGGAACTGAGCGATAACACGCTGGCTTTGTATGCGCCAAACCGTTTTGTGCTCGATTGGGTAAGGGACAAGTACCTTAATAACATCAATGGACTGCTGAACGATTTCTGTGGGTCAGATGCCCCGCAGCTGCGCTTTGAAGTGGGCACAAAGCCGGTCACCCAAACCGTACGTGAAACCGTGAACGTCGCAGCGCCTGCTCAGGCCGCTCCTGCTCCGGCCCCTCGCGTCGCACCCGCTCGTCAGGGCTGGGATAATGTCCCTGCACCGGCTGAGCCAACCTACCGCTCTAACGTTAACGTGAAACACACGTTCGATAACTTCGTTGAAGGTAAATCGAACCAGCTGGCGCGCGCGGCGGCTCGTCAGGTTGCTGATAATCCCGGTGGAGCCTACAACCCGCTGTTCCTTTATGGCGGCACGGGTCTGGGTAAAACGCACCTGCTGCATGCGGTGGGCAACGGCATCATGGCGCGCAAGCCCAATGCCAAAGTGGTGTATATGCACTCCGAACGCTTCGTTCAGGACATGGTAAAAGCCCTGCAAAACAATGCGATCGAAGAGTTTAAACGCTACTATCGTTCCGTTGACGCGCTGCTGATCGATGACATCCAGTTCTTTGCCAATAAAGAACGATCGCAGGAAGAGTTTTTCCACACCTTCAATGCCCTGCTGGAAGGCAATCAGCAGATCATTTTGACCTCGGATCGTTACCCAAAAGAGATCAACGGCGTTGAAGATCGTCTGAAATCCCGCTTCGGCTGGGGCCTGACCGTGGCGATCGAGCCACCGGAGCTGGAAACCCGCGTCGCGATCCTGATGAAGAAAGCCGATGAAAATGACATTCGCCTGCCGGGTGAAGTGGCGTTCTTCATTGCCAAGCGTCTGCGCTCCAACGTCCGTGAGCTGGAGGGGGCACTGAACCGCGTTATCGCCAATGCCAACTTCACCGGTCGTGCGATCACCATCGATTTTGTGCGTGAAGCGCTGCGCGATTTGCTGGCATTGCAGGAAAAACTGGTCACTATCGACAATATTCAAAAGACGGTGGCTGAGTACTACAAGATCAAAGTGGCAGATTTACTGTCTAAACGTCGTTCCCGCTCGGTGGCGCGTCCGCGTCAGATGGCGATGGCGCTGGCAAAGGAGTTAACCAACCACAGTCTGCCGGAAATCGGGGATGCGTTTGGTGGCCGTGACCATACGACCGTACTGCACGCTTGTCGCAAGATTGAGCAGTTACGCGAAGAAAGCCACGACATAAAAGAAGATTTTTCCAATCTAATCAGAACATTATCATCGTGACGCTATGAAATTTACCGTTGAACGTGAACATTTATTAAAACCGCTGCAACAGGTGAGTGGCCCATTAGGCGGTCGCCCAACGCTGCCTATTCTCGGAAACCTGCTGCTTCAGGTCGCGGACGGTACGCTGTCGCTGACCGGTACAGATCTGGAAATGGAAATGATCGCGCGCGTTACGCTGACGCAGCCGCACGACGCGGGCGCGACCACGGTTCCGGCACGTAAATTCTTTGATATCTGCCGCGGGCTGCCGGAAGGCGCTGAAATCGCCGTGCAGCTGGAAGGCGACCGTATGCTGGTGCGTTCTGGCCGCAGCCGTTTCTCGCTCTCCACGCTGCCAGCAGCGGACTTCCCGAACCTGGACGACTGGCAGAGCGAAGTTGAATTCACCCTGCCTCAGGCGACGATGAAGCGTCTGATTGAAGCCACGCAGTTTTCCATGGCGCATCAGGACGTTCGTTACTACTTAAACGGCATGCTGTTCGAAACCGAAGGTGAAGAGCTGCGTACCGTGGCAACCGACGGCCACCGTCTGGCGGTCTGTTCTATGCCGATTGGCGACTCACTGCCAAACCATTCGGTGATCGTGCCGCGTAAAGGGGTGATTGAGCTGATGCGTATGCTCGACGGTGGCGACACGCCGCTGCGCGTGCAGATCGGCAGCAACAACATCCGTGCACACGTGGGTGATTTTGTCTTCACGTCTAAGCTGGTTGACGGTCGTTTCCCGGATTATCGCCGCGTATTGCCGAAGAATCCGGACAAAACGCTGGAAGCAGGCTGCGACAGCCTCAAGCAGGCCTTTGCCCGTGCCGCCATCCTCTCTAACGAGAAATTCCGCGGCGTGCGCCTGTACGTGAGTGAAAACCAGATCAAAATCACCGCTAACAACCCGGAGCAGGAAGAGGCAGAAGAGATTCTGGACGTCACCTACGCCGGGGCTGAGATGGAAATCGGCTTTAACGTCAGCTACGTACTGGATGTGCTGAATGCGCTGAAATGCGAAAACGTGCGCATTCTGCTGACCGACTCCGTTTCAAGCGTACAGATTGAAGATGCCGCATCACAGTCGGCTGCCTATGTTGTCATGCCAATGAGACTGTAATGTCGCTCACCCGTCTGTTGATCCGCGACTTTCGCAATATCGAAAGCGCGGATCTCGCTTTATCCCCCGGCTTTAACTTCCTGGTTGGCGCAAACGGCAGCGGCAAAACCAGCGTGCTTGAGGCCATCTATACGCTCGGCCACGGTCGGGCGTTTCGCAGTTTGCAGATTGGTCGCGTCATTCGCCACGAGCAGGAATCCTTTGTTCTGCACGGGCGTTTGCAGGGGGCGGAGCGGGAAACCGCGATCGGCCTGACCAAAGACAAGCAGGGCGACAGCAAGGTGCGCATCGACGGCACTGACGGCCATAAAGTGGCGGAGCTTGCGCTGCTGATGCCGATGCAGCTGATAACGCCCGAGGGGTTTACTTTACTCAACGGCGGCCCCAAATACAGAAGAGCGTTCCTCGACTGGGGATGCTTTCACAACGAAGCCGGATTCTTTAACGCCTGGAGCAACCTGAAGCGTCTGCTCAAGCAGCGTAACGCCGCGCTGCGCCAGGTGACGCGCTACGCCCAGCTGCGTCCGTGGGACATGGAGTTAATCCCTCTTGCGGAACAGATTAGCCGCTGGCGTGCCGAATACAGCGCTGGTATCGCCGAAGACATGGCCGACACCTGCAAACAGTTTTTACCTGAATTCTCTCTCACCTTCTCCTTCCAGCGCGGCTGGGAAAAAGAGACGGACTATGCCGAGGTGTTAGAGAGAAACTTCGAGCGCGACCGCATGTTGACCTATACCGCGCACGGCCCGCACAAGGCGGATTTCCGCATTCGTGCTGACGGTGCGCCGGTGGAAGACACGCTGTCGCGCGGGCAGCTCAAGCTCCTGATGTGTGCGCTGCGCCTGGCACAGGGAGAGTTTCTCACCCGCGAGAGCGGAAGACGCTGCCTGTACCTGATAGATGATTTTGCCTCGGAACTTGACGACGCGCGGCGCGGGCTGCTTGCCAGCCGCTTAAAAGCCACGCAGTCGCAGGTTTTCGTTAGCGCGATAAGCGCTGAACACGTTATAGACATGTCGGACGAAAATTCGAAGATGTTTACCGTGGAAAAGGGTAAAATAACGGATTAACCCAAGTTGAAATGAGCGAGAAACGTTGATGTCGAATTCTTATGACTCCTCCAGTATCAAAGTCCTGAAAGGGCTGGATGCGGTGCGTAAGCGCCCGGGTATGTATATCGGCGACACGGATGACGGCACCGGTCTG
>NZ_CDRQYH010000125.1:0-4631 GCF_977039595.1 Enterobacter sp. | reverse complement strand
AGGTGGCGTATATTACGCTTTCCTCTTTCAGAGTCAACCCGTTATTTCAGGATTTTTTCTCTTCAACCGACCGGGTTGTTTGTGAAGTGATTCACATCCGCCGTGTCGATGGAGGCGCATTATAGGGGGCCGCCGAGGAATGACAAGCGGAAAAATGCATTTTTATTTCAACCGCTCATCTTTTCACCAGAAAGGCTATTTTTGGTGCTTTTTAATCTCTTTTGGCAGCTCGGCCAGACTATTAATTACCCAATCCGCCGCATTCTCAGCTTCTGGCGTCACAGGCTTGCCGGTGCGTACTAATATTTTGGTCCCTACACCCGCTGCTGTGGCTGCCTGCATATCTTCCAGTTTATCGCCCACCATATAAGAAGCCGCCATATCAATGTGCAGGAACTCCTGCGCAGAGATGAACATCCCCGGATGCGGCTTACGGCAATCACAGGTCTGACGATACTCTTCTACGGTTCCCTGTGGGTGGTGTGGACAATAATAGATGCCATCGAGATCCACACCGCGGTCGGCCAGCGACCAGTCCATCCATTCCGTCAGCGTTTCGAACTGCGCTTCGGTGAATTTACCGCGTGCAATACCGGACTGGTTCGTCACGACCACCAGCGCATACCCCATCTCTTTCAGCTGGCGCATGGCATCTATTGCGCCCTCGATAAACTCGAACTCATCAATCTCATGGACATAACCGTGATCCACATTAATAGTGCCATCACGATCGAGAAAAATTGCGGGTACTGATTTTGCCACCGGTTTGCTCCTGAAAAAGGCATGTTCAACTAGTATCTCATGAATCGCAGCGCAATAAAGTGCTCATCGTGCATAGTTGGATTGATTTAGACGTCTGGATGCCTTAACATCCGTTTTGTTTACGGTCATCCCCCGTATCTGGCAGAAGAAAATGCCACGGCTAACTTACATACGATAAAAATAATCTAATGATTAAACTTTCCAATATCACCAAAGTGTTCCAGCAGGGGAACCGAACCATTCAGGCGCTGAACAATGTCAGCCTGCATGTTCCTGCTGGTCAAATTTATGGCGTCATTGGCGCATCGGGTGCAGGTAAAAGCACGCTGATCCGTTGTGTTAACCTGCTTGAGCGTCCAACCCAGGGCAGCGTAGAAGTTGGCGGCCAGGAACTCACCGCCCTTTCAGAGAAAGAACTCACCAAAGCGCGTCGTCAGATTGGCATGATTTTCCAGCACTTTAACCTGCTGGCTTCCCGCACCGTGTTCGGCAACGTTGCCTTACCCCTTGAGCTGGATAACACGCCGAAAGAAGAAGTAAAGCGTCGCGTCATCGAGCTGCTCGACCTCGTGGGTCTTGGCGACAAACATGATAGCTATCCGGCAAATCTGTCCGGCGGGCAAAAACAACGTGTGGCCATCGCCCGCGCGCTGGCCAGCAATCCTAAGGTACTGCTGTGCGATGAGGCCACCAGCGCACTGGATCCCGCAACCACGCGTTCTATTCTGGAACTGCTGAAGGACATTAATCGTCGTCTGGGCCTGACGATCCTCCTTATTACGCACGAAATGGATGTGGTGAAACGCATCTGCGACTGCGTGGCGGTCATTAGCAACGGTGAACTGATCGAGCAGGACACGGTAAGTGAAGTGTTCTCGCATCCGAAAACCCCGCTGGCGCAGCAGTTCATCCAGTCCACCCTGCATCTGGATATCCCGGAAGACTATCTGGAACGTTTGAAGACCGAACCCGCTGCTGACAGCGTCCCGATGCTGCGCATGGAGTTCACCGGTCAGTCCGTTGATGCTCCCCTGCTTTCCGAAACCGCGCGTCGCTTTAACGTGAACAACAACATCATCAGCGCGCAGATGGATTACGCCGGTGGCGTGAAGTTCGGCATCATGCTGACAGAAATGCACGGCACACAAGAAGAAACCCAGGCAGCTATTGCCTGGCTGCAAGAACATCACGTAAAAGTAGAGGTACTGGGTTATGTCTGAGCCGATGATGTGGCTGCTGGTTCGCGGCGTTTGGGAAACGCTGGCAATGACCTTTGTCTCTGGCTTCTTTGGTTTTGTGATTGGCCTGCCGGTCGGCGTGTTGCTGTACGTGACGCGTCCGGGTCAAATCATTGAGAACGCGAAGCTGTACCGTACGCTCTCTGCGCTGGTGAACATCTTCCGTTCTATCCCGTTCATTATTTTACTGGTGTGGATGATTCCGTTTACCCGCGTGATCGTCGGAACGTCTATCGGTCTGCAGGCGGCGATCGTTCCGCTGACCGTTGGCGCTGCGCCGTTTATCGCCCGTATGGTGGAGAACGCCCTGCTGGAAATCCCAACCGGTTTGATCGAAGCTTCCCGTGCGATGGGTGCCACGCCGATGCAGATCGTCCGCAAGGTTCTGTTGCCTGAGGCGCTGCCAGGGCTGGTGAATGCGGCAACTATTACGCTTATCACCCTGGTCGGTTATTCCGCGATGGGCGGTGCCGTTGGTGCCGGCGGTTTAGGTCAGATTGGTTACCAGTACGGCTATATTGGATATAACGCTACCGTGATGAATACCGTTCTGGTATTGCTGGTTGTTCTGGTTTACTTAATCCAGTTCTCTGGCGATCGCATCGTCCGGGCTGTTACGCACAAATAACGTTACACACAACACAAACTCTACGAGTTAAGGATAAAACATGGCGTTTAAATTAAAGACCTTCGCAGCAGTAGGCGCGCTGATCGGCTCTCTGGCACTGGTGGGTTGCGGTCAGGACGAAAAGGATCCAAACCACATTAAAGTGGGCGTTATCGTGGGTGCAGAACAGCAGGTTGCAGAAGTTGCTCAGAAAGTAGCAAAAGAGAAGTATGGCCTGGACGTAGAGCTGGTCACCTTCAACGATTACGTTCTGCCGAACGAAGCGCTGAGCAAAGGCGATATCGACGCGAATGCCTTCCAGCATAAGCCATACCTGGATCAGCAGATTAAAGATCGCGGCTATAAACTGGTGGGCGTGGGTAACACCTTCGTTTATCCGATTGCCGGTTACTCTAAGAAAATTAAATCACTGGACGAACTGCAGCCAGGCTCTCAGGTTGCCGTGCCTAACGACCCGACTAACCTTGGTCGTTCCCTGCTGCTGCTGCAGAAAGTGGGCCTGATCAAACTGAAAGACGGTGTTGGCCTGCTGCCAACCGTTCTGGACGTCACCGAAAACCCGAAAAATCTGAAAATTGTTGAACTGGAAGCACCGCAGCTGCCACGTTCCCTGGACGATGCACAGATTGCCCTGGCCGTTATCAACACCACTTACGCCAGCCAGATTGGCCTGACGCCAGCCAAAGACGGTATCTTCGTTGAAGATAAAGACTCCCCGTACGTTAACCTGATCGTGACTCGCGAAGACAACAAGGACGCGGAAAACGTGAAGAAATTCGTTCAGGCCTATCAGTCAGATGAAGTTTACCAGGAAGCCAACAAAGTGTTTAACGGCGGCGCTGTTAAAGGCTGGTAATCTCACCTCAGTGTAATATCATCAGGACGGGCTTATGCCCGTCTTGTCATTTGTGCAGTCAACTGATTCAATATCTGACGTTTTGATTATCCATTGAGGAAATATTATGCGTGCTTTACCGATCTGTCTTTTAGCACTCATGCTGAGCGGCTGTTCTATGCTAAGCAGATCTCCCGTTGAACCTGTTCAAAGCACGGCAACCCCGCCAAAGACCGAGCCTGCGAAACCGAAAGTGGTTCGCCCTGCGCCGGTTCGCATTATCACGAAAGCGGACGAACTCGTCGGTAAACCGTTCCGTGAGCTGGGCGAAGTGAGCGGCGAATCCTGTCAGGCGACCAATCAGGACTCACCACCAAATATTCCGACAGCGCGTAAACGCATGCAGATTAATGCCGCAAAAATGAAAGCTAACGCGGTTCTGCTGCACAGCTGTGAAGTCACCAGCGGCACGCCGGGCTGCTACCGTCAGGCGGTTTGCATCGGTTCTGCACTGAACATCACGGCGAAATGAGTGCATTTCAGTTCGAGCAGATAGGCGTTATCCACTCTCCTTATAAAGAGAAGTTCGCCGTCCCTCGCCAGCCCGGTCTGGTCACCAGCGGAAGCGGTGAGCTTCACCTGATTGCGCCTTACAATCAGGCCGATGCGGTACGCGGGCTCGAGGCTTTCAGCCATTTATGGGTGGTGTTCGTGTTTCACCAGACGATGGAAGGCGGCTGGCGACCTACCGTGCGTCCTCCTCGTCTTGGCGGTAATGCGAGAATGGGCGTGTTTGCAACGCGCTCGACCTTCCGTCCAAACCCGGTTGGCATGTCGCTGGTTGAACTGAAAGGCATACGCTGCCAGAAAGATCGGGTGATACTGGAGTTAGGTAGCCTGGACCTGGTCGACGGCACGCCGGTTATCGACATCAAGCCCTATTTGCCCTTCGCCGAAGCGCTCCCGAACGCTCGTGCAAGTTATGCTCAGGACGCACCACAGGCGGACATGCCGGTGTATTTTACGCCTGAGATAACCGCATGCTCTTGGTTTCCCATGATTCGATACGGCGATAACCGGTTTCTGTATCGCATGAGTGCATGGCGAAGGTGCGATAAGCCTCGTGTGCCTCTGGAGTCAGATCTACCAGACCACGC
The DNA here is from genome assembly GCF_977039595.1 of Enterobacter sp. Lineage (NCBI taxonomy): Bacteria > Pseudomonadati > Pseudomonadota > Gammaproteobacteria > Enterobacterales > Enterobacteriaceae > Enterobacter > Enterobacter sp. The sequence continues at coordinate 11 of NZ_CDRQYH010000125.1, read as the reverse complement.
TCCCAGTTGTC
>NZ_CDRQYH010000124.1:0-4702 GCF_977039595.1 Enterobacter sp. | reverse complement strand
ATGGCCCTGGTACGAGCGCTGAACAAAATGACGAAAGCAGGTATGCCTGAAAGCGTGCGTATTGCCTGAAAACACAACCCGCTACGGGGGAGACTTACCCGAAATCTGATTTATTCAACAAAGCCACCGTGTCGATTCTGTTCTGGAGTCAGCTCATCTGGTTGGCCCTCCACTAAATTGTAAAACCTCGCTACGGCGGGGTTTTTTGTTTTCCCGTTCGGGACCAATCCTAAATTTATCAATTTGGGTTGTTATCAAAACGTTACGACATCTTTGTGTTATCTTTAATTACGGCCCTGATGATTGTCGGGGCATCTCTGTGATTAAGGAGGAGCTTATGTCGTTAACCCTACGCGAAGCCAGTAAGGACACATTACAGGCAGAAAATAAAACCTGGCATTACTACAGCCTGCCGCTGGCTGCCAGAACGCTTGGGGACATTTCGCGTTTACCCAAGTCATTGAAAGTTTTACTGGAAAATCTTTTGCGCTGGCAGGACGGTGACTCTGTCACCCTCGATGATATCAAGGCGCTGGCAGAGTGGCTTGAAAATGCCCATGCCGACAGAGAAATCGCCTATCGCCCGGCCAGGGTGCTGATGCAGGACTTTACCGGTGTCCCTGCCGTCGTTGATTTAGCCGCGATGCGCGAGGCCGTTAAGCGTCTCGGCGGAGATACGGCAAAAGTGAATCCGCTTTCCCCTGTAGACCTTGTCATTGACCATTCCGTAACCGTTGACCGCTTTGGCGATGATGACGCCTTTGGCGAGAACGTGCGTCTCGAGATGGAACGTAACCACGAGCGGTATGTATTCCTGAAGTGGGGGCAGCAGGCATTCAGCCGGTTTAGCGTGGTCCCGCCGGGTACCGGGATTTGTCACCAGGTTAACCTTGAATATCTGGGGAAAGCCGTCTGGAGTGAGTTGCAGGATAAAGAGTGGGTCGCCTATCCGGACACGCTGGTGGGCACGGACTCCCATACCACTATGATTAACGGTTTGGGCGTGTTGGGCTGGGGCGTCGGCGGTATCGAAGCAGAAGCGGCCATGCTCGGCCAGCCGGTGTCCATGCTTATTCCTGACGTGGTGGGCTTCAAGCTTACCGGTAAGCTGTCTGAAGGCATTACTGCCACCGATCTGGTGCTCACCGTCACTCAGATGCTGCGTAAGCATGGTGTGGTGGGCAAGTTTGTAGAATTCTACGGTGATGGTCTGGATTCGCTGCCGCTGGCCGACCGTGCCACCATTGCGAATATGGCGCCGGAATACGGTGCAACCTGTGGCTTTTTCCCCATTGATGATGTCACGCTGGAATACATGCGCCTTAGCGGGCGCAGCGAAGAGCAGGTCGCGCTGGTGGAGGCCTATACCAAAGCGCAGGGCATGTGGCGAAACCCGGGCGATGAACCGGTCTTCACCAGTACGCTAGAACTTGATATGGGAAGCGTCGAGGCGAGCCTCGCCGGGCCGAAACGTCCGCAGGATCGGGTTGCGTTGTCTGACGTGCCGAAAGCGTTTGCCGCCAGCAATGCCCTGGAAGTGAACGTGGCGCAGAAAGACCATCGTCCCGTCGACTATGTTCTGAATGGACATCAGTATCAGCTCCCGGATGGCGCGGTAGTTATTGCGGCTATTACCTCCTGCACCAACACTTCAAACCCCAGCGTGTTAATGGCGGCTGGTTTGTTGGCTAAAAAGGCGGTAGAGCTTGGGCTAAAACCTCAGCCATGGGTTAAGGCCTCGCTGGCACCGGGTTCCAAAGTGGTATCGGATTACCTGGCGCAGGCCAAACTGACGCCTTACCTTGACGAACTGGGCTTTAACCTCGTGGGCTACGGCTGTACGACCTGTATTGGTAACTCTGGTCCACTGCCTGAACCCATTGAAACGGCGATCAAGCAGGGTGACCTGACGGTAGGCGCCGTTCTATCCGGTAACCGTAACTTTGAAGGGCGCATTCACCCGCTGGTGAAAACCAACTGGCTCGCCTCGCCGCCGCTGGTTGTGGCTTATGCCCTGGCAGGGAACATGAATATCAACCTGGCGACCGATCCAATTGGTCACGATCGCAAGAATGACCCTGTCTATCTGAAAGATATCTGGCCATCATCGCGTGAAATCGCGCTGGCCGTTGAAAAGGTTTCTACCGAGATGTTCCGTAAAGAATACGCGGAAGTCTTTGAGGGCACTCCGGAATGGAAAGCCATCAACGTTGCAGGTTCGGATACCTATGGTTGGCAGGATGACTCGACCTATATTCGTCTGTCGCCGTTCTTTGATGAGATGCTCGCCGAGCCGGCACCGCTTAAGGATATCCACGGCGCGCGCATCCTGGCGATGCTGGGAGATTCCGTCACGACGGACCATATCTCTCCGGCGGGGAGTATCAAAGCCGATAGCCCGGCGGGCCGTTACCTGCAGAGCCGGGGCGTCGAGCGTCGTGATTTTAACTCCTACGGATCGCGTCGCGGCAACCATGAGGTGATGATGCGCGGGACCTTTGCCAACATCCGCATTCGTAACGAAATGGTACCGGGCGTGGAAGGGGGCATGACCCGTCATCTGCCGGGGACGGAAGTCGTGTCGATTTATGATGCGGCGGTCAAATATCAGCAGGAAGGTACGCCGCTGGCGGTGATCGCCGGGAAAGAGTACGGTTCCGGCTCCAGCCGCGACTGGGCGGCGAAAGGTCCGCGTCTGCTTGGCGTTCGCGTGGTCATCGCCGAATCGTTCGAACGTATTCACCGTTCGAATCTGATCGGTATGGGGATCCTGCCGCTTGAGTTCCCGCAGGGCGTGACGCGTAAAACGCTGGGCCTGACCGGGGAAGAGCTGATTGAGATTAGCGGTCTGCAAAGCCTGCAGCCGGGTAAAACGGTGCCGGTAAAGTTAACCCGTGCAGACGGGAAAACCGAGGTGCTGGATTGCCGGTGCCGTATAGATACGGCAACCGAGCTGACCTATTACCAGAACGACGGCATTTTACATTATGTGATTCGTAAGATGCTGGATTGATGAAACGAGCCCGGCACGCGTGCCGGGCTTTTTAGCATTACTCTTTCAGCAGATGGCCCATTTTGGCGGCTTTGGTATCAAGGTAGTGGGCGTTTTTCGGGTTACGGCCGACAATCAGCGGTACACGCTCGACGATGTTGATCCCCGCTTCGGTCAGGATCTCCACTTTTTTCGGGTTATTGGTCAGCAGGCGAACTTCGTCCACGCCCAGCAGCTTGAACATATCGGCGCACAAGGTGAAGTCGCGTTCGTCAGCGGCAAAGCCGAGCTGATGGTTTGCTTCAACCGTATCGTAGCCCTGGTCCTGAAGCGCGTAGGCGCGAATTTTATTTAGCAGGCCAATATTACGACCTTCCTGACGGTGATAAAGCAGCACGCCGCGGCCTTCTTCTGCAATATGGGACAGGGCGGCTTCCAGCTGGAAACCACAATCACAGCGCAGGCTGAACAGCGCGTCGCCGGTGAGACACTCTGAATGGACGCGGGACAGTACCGGCGTCTGCCCTGAAATGTCGCCATACACCAGCGCGACATGATCCTGTCCGGTTGCCAGTTCTTCAAAACCCACCATCAGGAAATCGCCCCATGGGGTTGGCAGTTTGGCTTCTGCCACACGTTTAAGCTGCATGTGATTCTCCAGAGTAGGCTGACACGTTTCGTGTCTTTGCCCTGTTTTGCTTTCTGTATCAGTTCATTTTGCCACAAGCTCAGCAGGTTCGCCTAATGGGCACCATGCTATATGAACGTTAAACGCACGATCCGACATATCCACCCAAAGGATTAATTTCAGTTATGATTGTGACGCTTAGCGAAAAAGGAGAAGACATGCTTTCAATCGCCAGACGTACGGCAGCAGGTGCGGCCATTTTACTGATTATGCCTCTGACCGTATGGCTTTCAGGCTGGATGTGGCAGCCCGGGCATAATGCCATGTGGCTGAAAACCTTATACTGGATAACGGAAACGGTCACCCAGCCATGGGGAATAATTACCCACGTACTCCTCTGCGCCTGGTTTCTGTGGTGCCTGCGCTTTCGCCTGCGCGCAGCACTGATGCTCTTTGCTATCCTCGGTGGCGCTATCATTGTCGGTCAGGGGGTGAAGTCCTGGGTGAAAGATCGCGTTCAGGAGCCGCGTCCTTTTGTCGTCTGGCTGGAAAAAACCCATCATGTTCCGGTGGATGAGTTCTACAATTTAAAGCGTAAAGATCGTGGTGCGCTGGTAAAGGAACAGCTTGCGGAACAGCAGGATATCCCGAAATTCTTGCGTAAACACTGGCAGAAAGAGACGGGGTTCGCGTTTCCTTCTGGTCACACCATGTTTGCGGCCAGCTGGGCGTTGCTGGGGGTTGGGCTGCTTTGGCCTAGGCGTCGAACGATTACGATCGCGATTTTACTGGTCTGGGCGACGGGGGTTATGGGAAGCCGCTTGCTGCTGGGGATGCACTGGCCGCGCGACCTGGTCGTCGCCACGCTCATCTCATGGTTGCTGATCGTGCTGGCGACCTGGCTCACTGAACGATTCTGCGGCCCGCTAACGCCACCGCCAGAAGAGAAAGCAGAAATAGGGCTTTGTTGAATAAATCGAACTTTTGCTGAGTTGAAGGATCAGATCACGTATCTTCCCGACAACGCAGACCGTTCCGTGGCAAAGCAAAAGTTCAAAATCACCAACTGGCCCACCTACAAT
>NZ_CDRQYH010000123.1:0-4868 GCF_977039595.1 Enterobacter sp. | reverse complement strand
GGGTTATAGCTGAAGCTAATCCTGAGTAAACAAGGTGGATCAATATTAAACCGTTGGTGGTGGCGGTAAGTGGATCACTTTTTACCCGTTGTTGACACTAAATTCACGGCGATTGCGGACACCGTATGTCAGCTGCCGGAACTGCACAAGGTGTTAAAGGCAAATAATATTATCTGATAACGTGGAACCCACATTCACAACCGGAAGCCTGCACATGCCACACGTAGATATCAAATGTTTTCCCCGTGATTTGAACGACGAACAAAAAGCTGCCCTGGCCGAGGATATTGCTGAGGTCATTATTCGCCATTTCAACAGCAAAGACAGTTCCGTGTCCGTTGCGTTGAATCAGGTGAACCAGGAGGACTGGAAGGCGCAGGTCTGGGATACCGAAATAGGACCGAAGCTGGACGAACTAATCAAAAAGCCAGGCTATTCAATGTAAGCGCAATTGCCGGGGGGAACTCTCTCCCCGGTTTTTCCCGTCTCATCTTCCCGCTTTTTCGCAAAAATCGATAAAAATGCGTTTTGTCTTATCCGTTACACTTTACGTTTCTGGCTGACATTTCATACATCCTTAGGAAAGATCTCCAACAGAATCAATTAAGGACAGACACGTTAAAGGATAATTTTCTGATGACAAAATTACCCCGTTTTTCACTCGCCTTTCTTCATCCCCGTTACTGGCTAAGCTGGGCCGGCATTGCGGCACTGTGGCTCATCATGCTGCTCCCTTATCCGCTTCTGTTCAGAATCGGTAATGGCCTGGGTAGACTGGCGATGCGCCTGCTTCCGCGCCGCGTCGAGATTGCACGCCGCAACCTGGAGCTCTGTTTCCCGGAGATGAAAAAGGCGGAGAGAGAGTCATTGCTGCAGCGTAATTTTGAATCGGTAGGAATGGGGGTAATCGAAACCGGGATGGCGTGGTTCTGGCCTGCATGGCGAGTGCGGAAATGCTTTACCGTGACGGGTTATGAGCACATGGAGAAAGCCAGAGCGCAAGGAAAGGGCGTGGTGCTGGTGGGAATGCATTTTCTGACGCTTGAGCTGGGCGCGCGGATATTCGGCATGCTTAACCCCGGTATCGGGGTTTATCGTCCTAATAATAATGCCCTGCTGGACTGGCTTCAGACGCGCGGGCGCCTGCGCTCCAACAAAACCATGCTCGATCGCCATGATTTAAAGGGAATGATCCGTTCGCTGAAGCAGAATGACATTTTGTGGTACGCCCCGGACCACGACTATGGCAAAACCAACAGCGTGTTTGTGCCGTTCTTCGCGGTGCCGGATGCCGCGACGACGGCGGGCAGCTATATGCTGGTCAAAAGCGCTAACCCTGCCGTCATACCCTTTGTGCCGCGGCGCAGGGCGGACGGCACCGGTTACGAGCTGATCATCCTGGAAGATATCAGTGAGGCGTTGCAGGGCGGCGATAAAGAAGTCGTGGCGACGCAGATGAACAAGGCAATTGAGCAGGCCGTACGCATGGCGCCTGAACAATATATGTGGCTGCACCGTCGCTTCAAAACGCGACCTGAAGGGGTACCTGACCGTTATGCTCGCCAGAAACAGGCGGCAACACGGGGTGATATTCTCTCCGCCAGCGAATTTTCTGACCGCTCAGGCGTACAGCACTAAACCCTCAGCAATGCCCTCACCCTGCGGTGAGGGCATGACCAGCGCTACAGCGCAGAACGGCGGTACGGCGCATAGTCTGCCTGCCACCAGGTCTTCTCAATGCGCGCCATCAGGGTTTCATCATCTAAAGACGGCGCCACGCCTTGTTCAATGGCGGCCCGGGCGACGGCGACGGCAATCTGGCGTGAAACCGTTTCAATCTGATCTACCGGCGGCAGCAGTCCGCCTCTTTCCGTGGTCACCAGTGGAGACTGTGCGGCCAGGCTGCGGCTTGCTGCCATCAGCATCTCTTCCGTCACCCGGCGCGCGTTGCAGGCCAGCACGCCAAGCCCCAGACCAGGGAAAATATAGGCGTTGTTACACTGGGCGATCTCGTAGTGCGCATTCTCCCAGAACACCGGAGCGAACGGGCTGCCGGTGGCCACCAGCGCGGCACCCTGTGTCCAGGCGATAAGATCCTGCGGCTGGGCTTCCGCCCGCGAGGTCGGGTTCGAGAGCGGCATGATGATGGGGCGCGGACAATGGCGATGCATCTCTTTGACGATCTCTTCGCTGAACAGCCCAGGCTGGCCTGAAACGCCGATCATCACCGTGGGATGCGCGTTCTTCACCACGTCCAGAAGGGAAATATTCTTCGCGTCCACCTGCCAGCTGCAAACGGCATCGCGCGCGGTAAGCAGGTTTTTCTGGAAATCGAGCAGGTTTGTCATGTCGTCGGTCAGCAGGCCGAAGCGATCGACCATAAAGATCCGGCTGCGGGCTTCGGACTCGGTCAGGCCGTCGTCCACCATCAGCGCCACAATTTTTTCAGCGATCCCGCACCCGGCAGAGCCGCTGCCCAAAAAGACCACGCGCTGATCGCGAATGCGCGTACCCGCGGCATGGGCCGCAGCCATCAGCGTACCGGCGGTGACGGCTGCCGTGCCCTGGATGTCATCATTGAAACAGCACAGCTGGTCGCGGTAGCGCTGGAGAAGTCGCGTGGCGTTTTTCTGCGCAAAGTCTTCAAACTGCAGGAGAACGTTGGGCCAGCGCGCTTTAACGGTGCTGACAAACATATCCATAAACTCAGCGTACTGGTCGTCGCTGATGCGCGGGTGGCGCCAGCCCATGTACATCGGGTCGTCGAGGTGTTGCTGATTATTGGTGCCGACATCCAGCATAATCGGGAGGGTGGAGGCCGGGTGGATCCCTCCGCAGGCGGTATAAAGCGACAGCTTGCCAATTGGAATGCCCATCCCGCCGATACCCTGATCGCCAAGCCCTAAAATACGTTCCCCGTCCGTCACCACAATCACGCGAACGTCGTTGCGCGAAAAGCTTTGCAGCATCTCATCAATACGATGGCGGTTAGGCCATGAAATAAACAGGCCGCGCGCGCGTCGATAAATCGTGGAGAAATGCTCGCAGGCTTCACCGACCGTCGGGGTATAGATAATCGGTAACGTCTCTTTCAGATGCGAACGCAAGAGGTTATAAAAGAGAGTTTCATTGGTGTCCTGAATATTTCGCAGGTAAACATGACGCGAAATATCGCTTTTAAAATGGCAGAACTGCACCCAGGCGCGCTCGGTTTGCTCTTCAATGGTTTCAACGTTATGCGGCAATAACCCATGCAGATTAAAATTATCACGCTCTTCTTTAATAAATGCGAGCCCTTTATTTAGTAGCGGGTTTTCCAGCAATACGGCACCGTTATAGGGGGTGTACAGAACTTCTTTCCGGGACATGGTTAACTCCTGAATTTTTTTAATAAAACAGATTAAGAGATTAAATAAATCATGATGCCTTCGGTCACGACCCCGATGGCAGTGCCAATTAATATGGAAGAGGATGCGGTATCAATATAGGTATCGCTGCGCAACGCAAACATCCCCGCCGCAATCGCGGAAGGTGTTGCGCCAATAATTACTACCTGCTGTAGTAAGGTATGGCTCAGGCCAAAGGCGAGCCCGGCGGCGGCCATCATTGCTGGCTGAATTAAGTTTTTAATACTGATATTGGTAAATGTCTGCACGTTCAGTTTTGGACGTTCACCGTAAAACAGCAGGCCGAGGGCAAACAGGGACAGTCCGCCTGAAACCTTACCAACCATCTCAATAGGCATGCTGAGAATGGCAGGGATTTGTACGCCGGCCAGGCTGAGCAATACGCCGGAAACCGGGATCCAGACGATAGGGTTGCGTGCCGCTTTGATGAGGTTTTGCACAATCATCGCGCCCGGATGCAGTGCCTCCAGGCCAGCATGACCGCTTTTATCACCCATACGAATCAGGACGATAGTCAAGGGGATCATGATAACGCTGGTAATAATATTGCCGATCAGCACGCCGATAAATCCTTCCGGCCCAATCAATACCGCCAGAACCGGTGCGCCAAAGTAGGCCATATCAGGAAAGGCGCAAACCAGGGACTGAATGGCGCTGGTTTTGATATCGTGGCGAAAAACGTAGCGCGAAATAAATAAGGTCAGCAAATACGACCCCATTAAACCGACCACCAAAACGGCCATAAAGGTCAGGTTCTTAATTTTATTGGGATCGGTATGCAATGCACCAATAAAAAGATGAAAAGGAAGGGCGAAACGAATCACCACGGTTGCCATGACGTTTGCATCTTCACGCCGGGAATATCCCAACTTTCCACTTAGCCATCCAAGTAACATAATAAAGACGAGTGGAAACAGTGACTGTAATAGTAATGAAGGCATAGTATTTCCTGTAGGGTATTTTATGTGTTTTATTGCAGCGCTAATCTATCGCTTAGATAGCAGCACAGGAGTGACATGGGTCACACTCTTTCTGGTTTTATTAATTTCAAAAAGGTTGTATTAGTTGAGTAAGTAATACTTTCGTTAAAAATTGATAAGGCGCAATAAGCGATGCTGGTCACCATAAATAACTTTAGTTACTTAATAATGAATTAAGTTATTTAAAGTCAAAGGGCCGTATTGTTCACATTTCTCCTGGCAGGCTCGTGATAATTTCATATTGAGCCTGGTTTAAGAAAAGGCCATCTAAGTCTTTATTTATATTTAAGAACATTTATTCGTATCAGGAATAGCTCCAGTTTATTCCTTTCTCTGTATATCCGAACACAATTTTCAGGTGATTATAGGCTTTGTTGAATAAATCGAACTTTTGCTGAGTTGAAGGATCAGATCACGTATCTTCCCGACAACGCAGACCGTTCCGTGGCAAAGCAAAAGTTCAAAATCACCAACTGGCCCA
>NZ_CDRQYH010000122.1:0-5417 GCF_977039595.1 Enterobacter sp. | reverse complement strand
TATGGCCCTGGTACGAGCGCTGAACAAAATGACGAAAGCAGGTATGCCTGAAAGCGTGCGTATTGCCTGAAAACACAACCCGCTACGGGGGAGACTTACCCGAAATCTGATTTATTCAACAAAGCCTTTCAATGCATGTCGTTGTTAGTCCTGATGCTCACGCAGGGTTGCTATACCCATCACAATCAGGCCATACAGAAGACACAGCAGTACTCCTGTAGTAAGCAGGTTATAAAGACGACGTGGATACTCTGCGTCTTCTGCCAATGTTGGTTGGCTGATGACTAACAGGTGCTTAAGCTTGCGATACGCTTCTACACGAGCCTGCTCCAGGCTAATAAGTCCGGATTTGTACAGATCCGCAGCCAGGGTCGCCTGGGTTTGAACATCCATATAGCGAGCCGTCACTTCGTTCATTGCATCTTTATCAGCACCGGTAAGTCTGGATTGTTCCTGAGCCAGTTGCTGCGTTAAGGCATCAACCCTGGCCTGCACAGAAACAACCGCAGGCGCGGTTTCTTTCATATAGCTTTGTAGCTGTTTTAACTGGGCCTGTTGCTGTGCCAGTTGAGCTTCTATCTGACTCACCACACCAAGGCGGGCACTGCTTGTTGATTCCGGGCTGATCAAATGATGGTTATTCTGGAAGTCCAGTACTTTGGCTTTTTCCGTCTGTACACGCTGATAGGCGCGATCGACTTCTTTCTCGACAAAGGCCAGTTGTTCCAGTGCTACCTGATGACCTAATTTATTGATAAAGCGGTCAGATTCCTGAAGCATCAATGCAACGACGCGCTGGCCATAGGCAGGATCAAAGGCCTGTAACTCAATTGTCAGCACACCGGACAGTTCATCCAGGTGCAATGACAGGTGCTGACGGTAATATTTAATGAACTCTTCCCGGCTTACATTATCTGGCAGGCGGGAAAAATAATCGATTTTGTGGCTTTGATAATGAGCTTTCAGGCCCAGCTCCTTATCGAGCTTGTTGAGCAGATCGGGGGATTTAAGATAATCCTGGATGATCAGTATATCTTCATGGTTACTGCCTCCAATTCCCAGCATTGAAAGGGCATCGGGCAGTATCTTAATTTGATCCGCCTGCTTAACTACCAGCTCGGCCCGACTGACATAGCGATCGGACACAATGACGCAAAAATAAAGCGCAGCAATAGCAAAACACACTACTACCCATAAAAAACTGCCGAGTTTAAGGCTCTTTTTCCATGAGCGGTGGGCAAGCTTGAAACCGCTGGAGTCAACAATGAAATGTTTGGGTTTGGTCTTTAATTTATTTAGCTTGCGCATCAAACCGGAGGATTTGTTAGAGCGGGTTGGCTGAATCATGATTTTTGGGCTTGTTATAGTTTCTGATAAATACGGATGGCATCTTCGATATCGTCGAACAACTCAAGGGTGCTGTTGCGCAGCAAAATACCCATATCGCATTGTTGGCGTAAGTTTTTCATATCGTGCGAGACCATGATCAAACTGGCGGTCTCGCGTTTTTGGTTAAAAACATCAATACATTTTTGTTTAAAGCGGGCGTCGCCCACTGACATAATTTCGTCGGTCAGGTAGATATCAAAATCAAAGGCCATGCTGACAGCAAAGGAAAATTTTGATCTCATCCCACTGGAGTAGCCTTTAATCGGCAGTTCAAAGTGTTGACCAATTTCCGAGAACTCTTTTACCCACTCTTCGATAGCCAGCGTATCGCGTACGCCGTGAATCCGGCACACAAAACGGGTGTTCTCCCGACCGGTCATACTACCCTGAAATCCGCCGCCAAGGGCGAGAGGCCATGAGACGCGACAGTGACGTGTTACCTTCCCTTTACTTGGCGTATCCATACCACCCAGCAGGCGCAGCAGCGTTGATTTTCCGGCTCCGTTGACACCTAAAATACCGATATTACGATCGCGGGGCAGCGTAATGTTCACGTCGCGCAATACATAGTTGCGACCAAATTTGGTGGGGTAATACTTCGAGACGTTATCTAAAATAATCATCGTTATTCGCTTTAGCTGGCTATCAGGCGACGATGGCTCAGACGATAGCAACTCATCGCAAAAGTCAGCAGCACCAATGTGACAGCAGACAAATAAACCCAACTGACATTCGGGCTGGCATAACCTGCAATCCAGCCAGAGCGAATCAGCTCAATGGCATGCACCAATGGATTCCATAAAAACCAGTGCTGAAACTGTGTAGGTACGGTTGCAAGGGGATACATGACGCAGGAAACAAACATCAGTGGCATCATTATTAGACTCAGAAACTTATCTGCTTCCTTGAATAAACTGCTCAGCACACAAAAAACGATACCTAATGAAAATGAAAAGATCATGAGCAGGCAATAGATAAGAATGACCTCTAAAGGATCGCTGGGTATAGCATCAAAACCAAACCACATTAACCCCAATACTAATATGACACCGACCACCAGTCCGATGATGGATTCGAGGATGAAACGGGCAACGAAGGTGGCAAAAGGTGTAACTTGCCGATAGCAGAACAACCCCATATTGGCATTAACTGCTGATTTTAACTGGCTGACCACTTTATTAAAAAACATGAATGGCAAATAGCCAGCAGTTATAAATACCTGCACAGGTACACCGCCAAATCCACTTTGACTACGCATCCCAAAAATCGCGCTAAACAGACCAATCATCAACAACGGATCCAACAGCGCCCAGGCATACCCCAGCCGGTAACTGCCAAATCTTGTTTTCAGTTCACGAATAAGCAGGCCAAACGTCACATCCCTCAGCACCTGGAACGAGCTGCGGGGCGTCTGGTTGAGAACAGGTTTAAGCATAAGAAGGCCGATATCACAGAACGGGCCCGCGAGGGGGCGAGCCCGCATTGAGGGTTAGTTCAGGACCACGTTGGCCGCCACGGCAACCTGATAGATGACCTGGGTGATGTCCTTGATGGACTGCATCATTTTGCTGTCCACTTTCGGCATGACCAGAATCTGATCGCCCGGCATCACATCGCCACCGTCTTTAAACTCCATCAGCCCGTTGGCATGCACCACGGCAATGCGCTTGTCGTTCGCACGGTCGGTATAGCCGCCCGCCCAGGCTACGTAGTCTTCCAGACTGGCGTTTTTGTTGTAGACCACCGCCTGCGGCATCATCACTTCGCCACCCACCTGAATCAGGTCGGTTTTGTTCGGGATCACAATCTGGTCGCCCTGTTCCAGCAGGATGTTGGCGATCACGCCCTTATCGGACACCACCACTTTACCCAGCGGCTGGATCTTGCGGGCTTTTTCCACAAAGCGCATCACCAGTTCGGCCTCTTTGGTGCGAATGGAGGCCTCGCCGTCAGAGCTGGCAGGTGCGGTAAAGACGCTGCGCTCCAGGCGGTTGAGGGAGTCTTCCAGCATCTCTTTCTGCCGCGCGGCCACGCTCTTACGCATGATATAGATCGAGCCGTAATCTGCCATGTTCGGGTCAATCGGGATGTGGTTCAGCAGATCGTGCAGACGGGTCTCTTTACGCACGGTGAAGTAGGATGGCCCGCGATAGCTGCCCATCACCTGCACATCGTACACCTGCGCATGCATGTCGTCGTTGAACAGCACTTTATCGCCGTCGCTCAGCTGAATGCGGTCGAAATCTTTATAGGGCATATAGACCGAGAACGGGCCACTGGCGCGATCGCCAATCACGCCCACGTGGCTCACCTTGGCGAGGGGCAGGGCGTAGTCGATCAGCTCTGAGCCGAGCGCGGTGCTGTTCTTCAGCTCGAAGCGGAACGGGTTACGCACTTTACCCGCCACGTTGATCATCGGCCCCTGGGGTTCAACCAGAATCACATCCTGATCTTTGAGGGACAGCTTCGGCATTTTGCCCTGCTGCATAAACTCATACAGGTCGATCTGCTGGATCACGCGGTTCTGGCGCAATACTTTAATATGACGATAGCTTCCACGGTCGGAGTCGATGCCGCCAGCGCGTTTCAGGAAATATAAAACGCTGTCGGAAGATTGTCCGGCATATTGTCCCGGACGAATGACGGGTCCGGTGACATATACACTGACCGGCGTCGCGGTAAGTAAATTAACGTAAACATTAACGTTATTGGTGAAAACTTCGCTGATATGGCTGGTAACCAGGTTATTAACCTTACTGGCCGCCACATTCTTGACATTAATCGGCCCGACATCGGGAATAAAAATATTGCCCTGATTATCGACGGTCACGACGTTGGAAAAATTGACTGCGCCCCAGATCCAGATATTCAGCTTATCGCCGGGGGCGATCAGGTAATTATCGTTTAAGCCGTCGCTGCGCTCGGTTTCATAACCACCGGCAAACAGGTTGGCACCGTATGGAGGGGGGAGGCCGGACTCGGACTGCGGCAGTAATTTACGCACATCAGACTCGCCCGGCAATAACATGCCCTGGCGGTTTTGCTGTGCGAAAGTCCCGGTGGTGGAGGAGGTGTTTGCCTGGCCGCTCATCGCTTGCTCGCCGCCAAGCTGCAGTCGGCCATCGCCGTTGTCTGCCGGGGTGTTCATCCCAAATGCCTGGGCTTCTTGCTGGGTGGGGGCGGCGAAAGAGGCGCAGGAGACGCAGGCCAGCAACAGGACGGCACTCAATTGCCGAAAATTCGTTATCTTCACAACATTTCTCTTCAAAATTATTGCACGGCAAGCAGGTTACTGGCGGAAGCCTGTTCCAGCTGCGGTACCAGATACCAGGTGTCACCGTTCTTACAGGTCACACCGTGCTGCGACTGGTTGTAGTTGCGATTACGCAGCAGTTCTATGCATTCCAGCCCCAGGGCGGAGACATAACGCTGGCCCAGAATATAGGTATTGCCATTGGCGCTGAGCGCGGCGCCCTGCGGCAGGGTGTTCAGAGGTTGTTGCAGATTGGCTGCCATAGCCTGGAGGTCGGTAGAAGCAGTCTGATTCACAAGCGGTCGGGATGCTTCAACCTGCTTCGGGGAATATGCACAGCCGCTCAACATGAGGGCGAGCGAAATCACCAGAAGGCGAGTTGCGTTCTTCATAGATCAATATTTTCCAACAATGCAATAACTGGAATGTGAAATAAAACTTTGATGGTATTCAACTGATTTTAATAGCGAAGCAGTTGAGAAATCTTGCAGGTGCAGGAGCAACAAAAACGCAGGTGTTAAGTAAGAAAATCCAAAAAAAGGGTAGGCTACCGCACGGAAATGGACAATTCCGGTTAAAATGTGTGCGATTTGCTTTAGGGCGCTGCCATAAAAAAACTATTCAGTAAACAACTAAATCGTTTTTTATTATTCATGAAAGTGCTTCTATGTGGCGGATATTACATAAGTTTGCAGTTTGTGTCATTTCAAATTTAAGAATTTTGCCCGGAAAAAGGGGAAAAGTCTGAAAACCTATTAATTCTGGTGGGTTGATC
>NZ_CDRQYH010000121.1:0-5570 GCF_977039595.1 Enterobacter sp. | reverse complement strand
TTTGGTGCCGTCCAGTACGGAGCCGCCGCCGACGGCCAGCAGGAAGGTGACGTTTTCTTCGCGGGCAATTTTCACCGCGTTCATCAGCGTTTCGTAAGACGGGTTTGGTTCGATACCGCCGAACTCACGCACGTCCAGACCGTCCAGCGCGCTATAAACCTGATCCAGTACGCCGGTTTTTTTCACGCTGCCGCCACCGTAGGTGATCAGTACGCGGGCGTCAGCAGGGATCTGCGCGCGCAGGTCAGCGATAGCGTCTTTACCAAACAGAATGCGGGTTGGGGTGTGAAGATTAAAGTTGTTCATTGCTCGTTCCCTTTAGTGGGTGAAAAACCGTGGTGCGCAGAGGGCGACCTGATGCTGCACATTGTGGCCGTCCGGGGCTATCCCCTCAATGCACATTCCTGCCGATGTCTTGCCCATTTCTACAGAGCGCTGGAGAAAGCGCGGAAAACGACGCACACTGTTAGCGTCGAAAACCGTACCCGGAGTAACGCAAGATGAACCGTGAGGCTATCTGCCAGCAGCTCACTGTGCAGATTAAGAGATTGATAGATAATGAGAATCGTGCCAGCGATCTGCTGCCGGATATTCGCCTGCTCTATGGCACGCAGCCGGGGACACGCACGCCGGTCATGTATCAGCCGGGCATCGTTTTTCTCTTTTCAGGCCATAAAATTGGCTATATCAACGAGCGCGTGTTCCGCTACGACACCAATGAATATCTTCTCCTGACGGTACCTTTGCCCTTTGAATGTGAAACCTTCGCGACAGAGGCGGTTCCGCTGGCGGGTATTCGCGTCAATGTCGACATCCTCCAACTGCAGGAGCTGCTGATGGAGATTGGCGAAGATGAACTCTTTCAGCCTTCGATGGCCTCGAGCGGGATTAATTCGGCGACGCTGTCTGAAGAGATCCTCTGCGCCATTGAGCGTCTGCTGGACGTGATGGAGAGGCCGCTGGACGCGCGTATTCTGGGCAAGCAGATCGTCCGCGAAATTCTCTACCACGTGCTGCTGGGCCCGGGCGGCGGGGCGTTACTGGCTCTGGTGAGCCGACAGACCCACTTCAGCCTGATAAGCCGCGTGCTCAAGCGTATCGAGAGCCAGTACACGGAAAACCTCAGCGTCGACCAGCTGGCGGCGGAAGCAAACATGAGCGTCTCGGCGTTTCACCATAACTTTAAATCGGTGACCAGCACCTCTCCGCTGCAGTACCTCAAAACCTACCGGCTGCATAAGGCGCGGATGTTGATGATCCACGACGGCATGAAGGCCAGCGCGGCGGCGATGCGGGTGGGCTATGAAAGTGCGTCGCAGTTCAGCCGGGAGTTTAAGCGCTATTTCGGCGTCACGCCGGGAGAGGATGCGTCACGTATCAGAACGATGCAGGGAGCCTGAGGGGAAACACAGGCCGGGTAAGCGACAGCGCCACCCGGCTTGTTGAATTATGCGCTGCAGTACTTCTTCTTAATCACCACCGCGATGGTTCCCACCAGACCCGCCACCAGCAGGAACATCGGCAGCACCATCAGGAAGGTCATCACCTGATCTTCGTGGTGTTTCACAAAAGGGATCATATTCAGCGCATAGCCGAGCGTGGTGACTACACCCACCCACAGCAGGGCGCTCAGCCAGTTGAAGAACTGGAAGCGGCGGTTCGACAGACCGGAAATGCCCGCCATCGTCGGCAGAAGGGTGCGAACAAACGCCAGGAAACGCCCCGCCAGCAATGCCAGCAGGCCGTGGCGATCGAACATGCAGGTCGCACGCTGATGATATTTATGCGGTAACTGCGCCAGCCAGCCTTTTACGACGCGGGTATTCCCGAGCCAGCGGCCCTGCAGATAGCTCAACCAGCAGCCCAGGCTGGCTGCGGAGGTGAGAATAACCATCGTTGGCGTGAAGTCCATGACGCCTTTCCCGATTAACGCCCCGGCAAGTAAAAGCAGGCTATCACCGGGTAAAAACGAGGCTGGCAGTAATCCATTTTCCAGAAACAGAGTTGCGAACATCACGAGGTAAACGATACCGACGACGTGAGGATCCGCCAGCGCGGCAAAGTCGTGTTGCCAGAGCGCCGCGATAATATCTTGAATAACAGCCATGGACTTTCCTGTGGAACAGCAGATATAGCGCTATTGTACTCCCTTATTCGCCCGTCGGGTTTGATCCCGGGCGCAACTCATGCAGACTTTTCTGCTTGCGGTGTTCACAAAAGCGTCCAGAGAGTACATTTTCAGCCAGCACTCTACACGATACGCTCGAACCCTGCTGCTAAATCGGCAATCAGATCGTCAACATTTTCTAAACCGATATGCAGTCGTATCAGGGTACCGCTGAAGTCTACTTCACCCCCGGGGCGAAGGGCCGCGATCTGTTCCGGCTGGTTAGCCAGGATCAGGGATTCAAAACCGCCCCAGGAGTAGGCCATGCTGAAAAGGGTAAAATTATCCAGAAAGCTCGCCAGCTCGTCGTTATTCAGCCGCTTTTTCAGTACGAATGAGAACAACCCGCTGCTGCCCGTAAAGTCACGCTGCCAGAATTCGTGGCCTTTACTGCCTGGTAACGCGGGATGATTTACGCGCTCAACCAGCGGATGCTGCCCCAGCCATTCGGCGACCTTCAGGCTGCTTTCATGGTGCTGACGCAGACGAACGCCCAGCGTGCGGATACCGCGGCTGGTCATGTAGGCCGTGTCGGCATCCACCATCTGGCCCATCAGGTAGGCATTTTCACGCAGCTGATCCCAGCAGCGCGCGTTGGAGACCGCAGTACCAATCATGCCGTCAGAGTGGCCTATCAGGTATTTCGTTGCCGCCTGAATCGAAATATCAATGTCGAATTCCAGCGCTTTGAACAGCACGCCTGCCGCCCAGGTGTTGTCGATCATAACGATCGCCTCTGGCGCTTTGCTGCGTACGGCCTTCACGATAGCCGGCACGTCGTGAACTTCCATGGTGAGCGACCCCGGAGATTCCAGGAACACAATGCGCGTGTTTGGTTGAATAAGTTCGGCAATGCCTTCACCAATCAGCGGGTCGAACCAGCCGGTCGTTACCCCGAGCTTGCTGAGGATTTTGGTGCAGAAGTCCTGGCTGGGTTCATAGGCGGTGTTGGTCATCAGGATATGGTCGCCCTGTTCCACAAACGCCAGAATGGTGTTGGCGACCGCCGCCGCCCCGCACGGGAAGAGCGCACAGCCCGCGCCGCCTTCCAGCTCGCACATCGCTTCCTGCAGAGAAAAATGGGTTAGCGTGCCGCGACGGCCATAAAACAGCCCGCCTTTCGCGCGGTTACGCGTGGCGTTTTTTTTCTCCTCAACGGTGTCAAACACCAGCGAGGAGGCTCGTTGAATCACGCTGTTGACCGATCCCTGAGTATATTTTTTGCTGCGTCCTGCCTGTACCAGCGTGGTATCAAGATGCTTCTTTGTCATGTTCGCTAACCCTGTTTTTATACGTCTGGACGTCCAGACTACCACGATTGGAAAAAACTGCACCCCGAGGCTTATCGAATAAGCAGAAAATATTAGCAAAAAACCGCATAAGAAATTTTTACTGCGTAAGCGCAAGGAAAGTGAGCGAAAATTACGGCACCATGCAAATACTAATGAGAACTACTATCAATTCGACGACGTTTTGATATTATTACGCTCAGATTTTGTGATTTGCGTCCTGGAGATACAGAGTGGGTAATAATTTGATGCAGACGGATCTCTCCGTATGGGGCATGTATCAGCATGCTGACATCGTGGTTAAGATTGTGATGATCGGCCTGATTCTGGCGTCCGTTGTCACCTGGGCTATCTTCTTCAGCAAAAGTGCCGAGTTGCTTTCGCAGAAGCGTCGCCTGAAGCGGGAACAGCAGCAGCTGGCTGAAGCCCGCTCTCTGGATCAGGCTTCAGATATGACCTCATCTTTCCACGCGAAAAGCCTGACTACCCTGCTCGTGAATGAAGCGCAGAACGAGCTGGAACTCTCCGCAGGCAGTGAAGATAACGAAGGCATCAAAGAGCGTACCGGTTTCCGCCTGGAGCGCCGCGTTGCGGCCGTTGGCCGACACATGGGGCGCGGCAATGGTTATCTGGCTACCATCGGCGCGATCTCACCGTTCATCGGTCTTTTCGGCACGGTCTGGGGCATCATGAATAGCTTTATCGGTATCGCGCAGACCCAAACTACCAACCTGGCGGTCGTGGCGCCGGGTATCGCAGAAGCGCTGCTGGCGACAGCAATCGGTCTGGTTGCCGCTATCCCGGCGGTGGTCATCTATAATATCTTCGCGCGTATGATTGGCAGCTATAAAGCGACTCTTGGAGACGTTGCCGCGCAGGTTCTGCTGCTGCAAAGTCGCGATCTCGATCTGAATGCCAGCTCGGTTAAGCCGGTGCATGCGGCGTCTAAACTGCGCGCAGGTTAATAGTATGGCGATGCGTCTAAACGAAAATCTGGACGATAACGGCGAAATGCATGAAATCAACGTGACGCCGTTTATCGACGTCATGCTGGTTCTGCTGATTATCTTCATGGTAGCTGCACCGCTGGCGACGGTGGATGTGAAGGTGAATCTGCCGGCATCTTCCAGCCAGCCCCAGCCGCGCCCGGAGAAGCCTATTTACCTGTCGGTGAAAGCGGATAAATCCATGTTCCTCGGGAACGACCCGGTGACGGCCGACTCAGTCATCCCGGCGCTGGAGCAGCTTACGGGCGGAAAGAAAGACACTACGGTCTTCTTCCGTGCGGATAAAACCGTTGATTATGAAACCATGATGAAGGTAATGGACACGCTGCATCAGGCGGGTTACCTGAAGATTGGACTGGTCGGCGAAGAAAAGGCGGCCTCGAAGTGATAAAGAAGCTGGCGAAAGCCGGCTTTTTTTATGCCTGTCGGTTTATGCGCTTTTGTTATTCGTTGGTGCGGCAGAAGGAGTTGCCAGCGCGTCCTCATCAAGCGCAACGCAGGTGACGTTTGAGGTACGGTACTCACCGTCTGACAGCTTGCGCGTCAGACGCAGGGTGGCGATTTCTCTGGCAAGCAGATACTGATAATTGGCCTCGAGGTGCCCCAGAAGCTTCTCTTTCAGCTCTGGCCGCTGTTCAATGATGGCATTCATCACGGCACCGTAAATTTCTTCTTTGACCTGCAGCGGATAAATTTCACGGCGATTCTGCCATTTAAGCCGAACCAGCGTCGCCGGGATCGATACCAGGTCTTGTGTAATGCGCGTCATCTCGTCATTTTTTGTGTTTCGTAGTACGTCGAGATTTTGCTTTAAGATAAATTCATCACTTTTTTTATCATCTAAAGTCAAATAAACGTCGTTATTTTTAACTTCTTTCACGTTAATCTTCCCCCAGGCTATAAAAAATTGGGTTGTTTTTTTCGCGCGTAATTAAATTAAGCCAAATTTCATTGCCCGCTTCATTAATTTCTTCGGTTTTCTCGGCTATTATTTGACTTAGGGAAGGTGCGAACAAGTTCCTGATATGAGATCATCATATTCATCCGGAGCGCATCCCAGAGGGACATCATGAGCCATCAACTCACCTTCGCCGATAGTGAATTCAG
>NZ_CDRQYH010000120.1:0-5871 GCF_977039595.1 Enterobacter sp. | reverse complement strand
CATGATGTCCCTCTGGGATGCGCTCCGGATGAATATGATGATCTCATATCAGGAACTTGTTCGCACCTTCCCTAATAAGGCTTTAATAAATGATGAATAGTTTTTATTTTCGTTAAACTGGAATTTAGGATAGTGTTCAAAATCAAAAAAAGAACAATTCTCGTTACGATAAGGACGGCTTGCATCCTGCTGCCCTGATAAAAATGAGTCAATTGCAGACCGGATCACCTTATGGCATTCAGCACCTTCTCGGGCAAAGTTGGCAAGCATTCCGGTGTTGATGCCAATGAGCAATGGAGATGACTGCTGATGATGATTAGCAAATAACTCATTCAAAGCATCAATAGCTGATTGTCGAGGGGCAAAACTATGAGTGGCATCCAGATGGAAAATAAATCGCCGCTGATAACGCGGATCTGACTGACAGCGGGTTAAAATTTCGGACTTTCCGTCCCCGCTACTACCACACAAAAAAATGATTTCACCGGGTTTAGCAACATCCAGATAGCGTTGCAATTCAGTTTCAATCTCTTGTTTAACAAAGAGTTGTTCCTTTAACTGATCGAACTCATCCTTCTGACGGTGTGTCACGGTGGTGACGGAAAACGAAGATGACTTCGCAAGTACACCCAACGCTTTACGTAATGTGATTGCGCTCATAACTTCATGTTCTCTAAAGTAAGAATTCGCCTATTCTATAAAAGCTAACCCACGATATCTATAGGCCCTTTGACACAATCATTACGAGCGATTTCAACATAGTATCTTTCCCTCTTCGTACAGCGTTACCAATGATACAAAACACTTCCAAAGACGGCGGGTCAAATCCAAATCTATCAACCAGCCTCCAAAGTGAGGCTAGTTGAGCTGGTTGATTAGTTGTACCTTAATTAAACATACACACTAAATATTACCCCGATTAATCTTCGCATAGTCAAACGGCGTAATCCCACTCTCCCGATTCGCATCCAGAAAATCAGCCCACCATTGCAGCATCAATTTGCGTTCATCCAGATGAACTGCTTTATGAATATACGCAGCCCGTACAGAGTTACGTTCCATATGGCTCATCTGCCGCTCTACTGCATCCTTCGACCACAATCCCGATTCAATCAACGAACTACATGCCATGGTCCTGAATCCATGCCCACAAACCTCCACCTTGGTGTCATACCCCATAACACGCAACGCCTTGTTCACCGTGTTTTCACTCATCGGTTTACGAGGGTTATGATCGCCAACGAAAACAAAATCACGCTCACCACTAAGCTTGTGAACCTGTTTAAGGATTTCTAATGCCTGGCGAGACAGCGGTACTAAATGAGGCGTACGCATTTTCGAGCCACGCTCTGAATGCTTCACTCCTTCAATAGCTTCTCGTTCAGCCGGTATTGTCCACATTGCCGTTTCAAAATCGATTTCAGACCAACGCGCAAAGCGCAATTCACTGGAACGAATGAAGATCAATAAGGTGAGCTCAACGGCCAAGCGGGTCAAAGGGCGTCCCGTGTAACTGTCAATTCGTCGGAGTAGTTCAGGTAGACGTTTCAGCTCAAGTGCAGGGCGATGGACACGGTTACTTGAAGCAACTGCTCCAGCCATCTCTTGGGCCGGGTTGTAATCAATCAAGCCACATTGCACTGCATAGCGCATGATTGCTGTGGTTCGCTGCTGAAGACGAGAAGCGACTTCAAAGCGGCCTGTAGCCTCTACGATTTTAATGGGTGCAAGCAGGTCTCGAGTCTTCAGCTCTTCAATGCTCCGCTTGCCAATAGCGTGAAACAGATTATCTTCTAGGCTCTTCAGTACCCGTCGACTGTGATCCTCTGACCATTTCTTGTTAGTTGCGTGCCACTCTCTGGCAACTGACTCAAAGGTAATAACCTCTTTCGCCTGCTCTTCTTTTACAGCCCGCTTGTGCTCGCGAGGATCGATACCTGCAGCAACAAGCTTTCTGGCCTCTTCTCTCTTTTGACGAGCACCAGCCAGTGAAGTTTCAGGGTAAACCCCAAAAGCCATCAGGTGCTGCTTACCACCAAAACGAAAGCGGAAGCGCCAGTATTTTGAGCCGTTAGGGTGAATAAGCAAAAACATGCCATCCCCATCGACAAGGGTGTACTCCTTTTCCTGCGGTTTCGCAGAACGTACTTTAGTATCTGTCAGAGCCATAAAAGTTCTCCTTCCATGTGCCGCTGTGAGTATACAACCATTATCGAACCAGCATATATACTCGGTTCTATACTCACAAGCGACTTGATGTGGATTGACTCAGATTGACTTCTGTTGAAGGGAAAATCGCGAAAAGCCTTGCGGATACTGGATTTTAGGCACAAAAAAAGACGTCCGTTGACGTCTATTGATGTTCCGATGGTGCCGAAGGCCGGACTCGAACCGGCACGTATTTCTACGGTTGATTTTGAATCAACTGCGTCTACCGATTTCGCCACTTCGGCACTGAAGGGGATGCGGAAACGTTGTGGATTATACCTGTCGCGCGCCGCCATGCAAGCGACGACGCGCTAAACCCGCGCTAAGTGCCCAAAAAACCAGCGCCCTTTTTCACTCCAGCTCGGACACCGCCAGCCGAATCACCCTCGCGGCCTTCTGCTCCGGCAGCGCCAGCACCTTCGCCCACATCTCCTGCACCATATCGCAGGAGAGCTTCTCTTTGCCCGCCGCCTTCTCCGGCATCTGCAGCAGCTGGATGTCCTCGCCGTACTTATCGGCAAGTTGCTTCATAATCGGTCGCACGTCCTCGACGGCCGCCTCGCGTTCGGCAGGGGTCACGGTGTGGCGGTTTTTGCCGTAGGCCGCACGCATCATGTCAGCGTCGGCCTGCATGCGCCGCGCCATCAGGTCTTTATCCAGCATACGCATCGGGTTCACGCCGCCCTTCACCATTGGGTAGAGGAAGCGGAAGCAGGCGTCGTCGCTCACCTTCTGGATGGCGGCGGTCTGCTCCATATTGATGGTCATGTAGTTCACCACGTTGGCATCCGGGGCGTTTTGCAGGCGCGACATCTGCAGATGCAGGATCTGCGGCTGGATGGTGTCGATAATCTGCTGCTCCGGCTCGCCCGCTTTTTGCAGGGCGGCCATCTGGTCGAGGATACGCTGATGCAGCGCGGGCTCCTGCTCCTTAATAACCTGCCAGGCGGGCATCGCGTTGAGGGCGTTATCCATCTGCCGTTCCGGAGCACGCTGCTTATCGAAAAATACCCAGAACGCCACGGCGGCGGCCGCGACGACGACAATCACAATACGGGTCCAAGTTTTATTCATCTCGCATCCTTATCCTTGAGTTGTGCCGGTTTACACCGGCACGCCGCTGTGGAAGCGAAACTCGTGGTCCGGTGTCGAGATAAGTGTGGCTTCAATTTCGCCAAAAAGCTGTATGCGCGGTGAGATATCGTCGTCGCTCACCTGCTGTGCCAGCATCAGGTAGTCCTGATAGTGGCGCGCTTCCGAGCGCAGCAGCGAGAGATAAAACTTCTGCAGGTCGTCGTCGAGGAACGGAGCCAGCGCGGCGAAGCGTTCGCAGGAGCGGGCTTCGATGTAGGCGCCGCAGATGAGCTTGTCGATCAGCGTCAGCGGTTCGTGGGTACGCACCTCCTTCAGCATCCCTTTGGCGTAGCGGCTGGCGGTAATTTTGACGTAGGGAATATCGCGCGCCAGCATCGCCTCGCGCACCTGCCAGAAGTGGTGCAGCTCCTCTTTAATCAGCAGCACCATGCTGTCGATAAGCCGCTGGCCCCACGGGTCGTCGGTTTTGGGCATCACGCTTTTGCCAATCTGCCTGTGCAGGGCGATGAAGTCCGGCTCCGGGCCGTCGCGGAAGGTGAACTGTTCGTAGGGTTTGAGCCAGTCGAGCAGCGCGTCTGCACCGCTTTCGTCGGCGACGTATTTACGCACCAGCAGCAGCGCGGTCTGGGCGGCCTTGAGCTCACACACCATGTGGTCGGTGAGCAGCAGCGGCAGGTTCGCCGGGTCGCGGGCTTTATCAATCCATGCTTGAGGAGTCGGGCACTGGAGGAAGTTGAGTACGGGGGCGAGTATCTGCGGGTAATCCATGGTTCTGCCTTGAAAAAGCGGTGGCGTGCGCCACCGCCTGAATCACTTAGTGACGCACGCCGTCGTCGTCTTCGTCGACGTAATCTTCGTCGTCGCCTTCTTCGCCGTCTTCACCGTTAGGATCTTCAAAGTAGGTTCCCCAGCCGTCGTATTCCACGTCAAACTTCTCGGCCAGGTTCATCAGCTGTTCTACCTGCGCGTCGATAAGCTCCGCCTTCAGCGCGCCTTCGCTCAGGATGTCACAGCAGATAACGGTGTCGCCCTCTTCCACTTCCAGCTCTTCCGGCTCGGTCACTTCGTAACCCAGCTTGAAGGCTTCTACGGCCATTTTTTCCAGCGCGTCGAAATCATCCGCAGAGAAATGGTGCTCGATGGTGTAGAGCGCGTCCGGATCGCTACCGTCTTCCAGCAGTTCTTCAATAATCAGACGCGTCTCTTCGCGTTGCTCTTCCAGGTGTTCCGGGTTTGCCATGGCTCAATCCTCTTTAAAGTGCGGCAGATACTTCTATTTTCACACACGGACGGGTTTGCCTCCACCTTTGTAAGAAAGAATTGTGAAACGGGGTTGCAAATGAATAATTACACATATAAAGTGAATTTTAATTCAATAAGTGGCGTTCGCCAGGCGAGGATAAAATGTCCGATTTATACAAGAAACACTTTCTGAAACTGCTCGACTTTACCCCTGCACAGTTCACTTCTCTGCTGACCCTTGCCGCACAGCTCAAAGCCGATAAAAAAAAGGGCAAGGAAGTACAAAAGCTTACCGGTAAAAATATCGCGCTCATCTTCGAAAAAGACTCGACCCGTACACGTTGCTCTTTCGAAGTTGCCGCATTTGACCAGGGCGCGCGCGTCACCTATTTAGGGCCAAGCGGCAGCCAGATTGGGCATAAAGAGTCAATAAAGGACACCGCACGCGTGCTCGGGCGGATGTACGACGGCATTCAGTATCGCGGTCACGGCCAGGAAGTGGTCGAAACGCTGGCGCAGTATGCGGGCGTGCCGGTGTGGAACGGGCTGACCAACGAGTTCCACCCGACGCAGCTGCTGGCTGACCTGCTGACCATGCAGGAGCACCTGCCGGGCAAGGCGTTTAACGAGATGACGCTGGTCTACGCGGGCGACGCGCGCAACAACATGGGCAACTCGATGCTGGAGGCAGCGGCGCTGACCGGGCTGGATCTGCGCCTGGTGGCTCCGAAGGCCTGCTGGCCGGAAGAGAGCCTGGTGGCGGAGTGCAGTGCACTGGCGGAAAAACACGGCGGGAAGATCACCCTGACGGAAGACGTGGCGGCGGGCTTGAAGGGCGCGGACTTTATCTATACCGACGTGTGGGTGTCGATGGGCGAAGCCAAAGATAAGTGGGCGGAGCGTATTGCGCTGCTGCGCGGGTATCAGGTGAACGCGCAGATGATGGCGCTGACCGGCAACCCGGACGTGAAGTTCCTGCACTGTCTGCCGGCGTTCCATGACGACCAGACCACGCTCGGCAAGCAGATGGCGAAGGAGTTCGATCTGCACGGCGGGATGGAAGTGACGGACGAGGTGTTTGAGTCGGCAGCGAGCATCGTGTTCGACCAGGCGGAAAACCGGATGCATACGATTAAGGCGGTGATGGTGGCAACGCTTGGGGAGTAATTGACTCCTCTGCGGCCTGATGCCCTCACCCCGGCCCTCTCCCACAGGGAGAGGGAGAAAACCGGCTTTGTTGAATAAATCAGATTTCGGGTAAGTCTCCCCCGTAGCGGGTTGTGTTTTCAGGTAATACGCACGCTTTCAGGCATACCTGCTTTCGTC
>NZ_CDRQYH010000119.1:0-6423 GCF_977039595.1 Enterobacter sp. | reverse complement strand
ACCGTGCCGCTTTTAACCATGCGCATTTTCATCTCTGGTCGAAAGGCCATATTGTTCTGAATCCCGCCCGTCTACCAGATGGATTAACCCAGGCCGAGTACATGGACATCTGCCTGTCTATGCTTCGCTGTGCTGATGCTATCTACATGCTTGAAGGCTGGGAGCACTCCGCTGGTGCCCGAGCGGAGAATGCGTTGGCCGAGAAGCTTGAAATGGAAATTATCTTCCAGGAAGAGGATCGCGCCGCATGAACAGAGTCTCACCAGTTGATTTGAGAAAAAGCCTCGAAATTGCCAACCACCTGGCGCATATCGGGATTCGCTTTGTGCCGATCCCGGTGGCGACCGAGGAAGAATTCCAGACGCTGGCCACCGAGTTATCGCTACGGCTTGAGCAGATGGCTGTCGAAGCCGAGAAGAATGATGGCGGTGCAGCATGAAGGCACTAATCACTAGGTCGTTTAGTCGGCCTTTTTTATTGCTGGCGTTCACCTTCAACCGAATTAACCGACAGTTCCGGGAGCATTGACCATGGCAGACATCATCGATACCGCAGCAGAGATTGAAGAGCTTCAGCGTAACGCTGCCCTTTCCGCTCATCGGCTCAACCGCAACGCCGTATCAGCTGAGCGTTGTGAAGAATGCGACGAACCAATTCCCGAGCCGCGGCGCGCTGCCGTTCCCGGCTGCAAAACGTGTTCCAGTTGCCAGGAAGAGATCGAATTGAGGAATAAGCAGAGGGGATTGTGATGGATTACAGCAAGTTGAGTGATACGGAAATAAACGCAGCAGTTGCTGATGAGCTTAATAATCTACATCAGGAAATGCTGTTTATGTTTAACCCTGCTGGATACGTTTATCGGTTGGGATACGGAAATATTGAAAGCCCATACAGTGACGGGGAGCCAGAAGAGGTGATTTTTGACCCTGTAAATTCATGGTCAGATGCAGGGGAAATCATCGCGGATAACGAAATTAATATCCTTTGGAACTGGAATGAAGAAGGCCTGCATGGTGCTACCGCATTGCCACTCTATGAGTATGAACATGAAAATGCGCTTCGTGCAGCGATGACAGTATTCCTCATGATACAGGGCTCTTCAAATGTTCAGGATAATCCAGCCTAATACCTGGTACGCCGATCCCCACGGCGCACCCTGCCAAATCCTCCGCGCTACCCACGAAGTAATCCACTACATCAGAAACGGTCGCACCTGCATCGCCAGCATGGGCCGCTTTCAGCATGAATTCGAGCCGCTGACCAAAGCACAGGCCGAGCGGATCGCCGAAGAAATCGAAACAGCAGAACACCTGAAGAAGCTGCGCGCCCAGCGTGCGGCGTAAGGAGACAGAATGCCAAACCACGTAACAAACGAAATCCGCGTTATAGGCGGAACCAATAAACAGCGCCTCGCGTTTATCAGAACAATCACCAATAAGCGCGGGAATATTGATTTCAACAATATTTCTCGCATGCCAAAGAGCCTGATGATTGACGAGAGTTCCTGGGTGGAAAAACTTGCCAGCGCTATCGCTGGCGAGCACATGGGCCGCTTCGCATTCGAGGAAATTGAAAGCCCAGCCGCAGTAATAGAAATGATGCGCAAGCACGGAAGCACGGACAAATTCATAAAAAAGGTTAAGCAACACGCAATGATGCGCATCGAAAATAAGCGCCGTTACGGGTTTTATTCCTGGTACGACTGGTCATGCGCCAAATGGGGAACAAAGTGGAATGCCTACAGTGTAGAAATGCCGATCTACAGGCCGCGTGAAAGAGTTAAGCGAGGCTACCAGCATCGACCAACGCACGTGCGGGCATACGATAAACGTGTTTTCAAAAAGAAGTTGGCGCGTCATGCGGCGAGCGGCGCCCCGCTGGTGATTCGTTTTGAGACTGCATGGAGTTGCCCAGAGCCTGTTTACCATGAGCTCTCCAGCAGATTCCCGCACCTCGAGTTTCATATCCGTTATGCGGATGAAGATATGGGTAGCAACTGCGGAACCGTCTTACTCAAGAATGGAGAATGGTCTGCTGATGATATTGCTCCGCGCTGGAGTGAGCAGACCGAAGAAGAGCATTTCAAATGGCGAAAGTTTGCTTTTCAGGTTCGCTATCCAGGCGACACGCCGCAACAGCACGGCATGAATGACCAGTACAAGTACGACGAAGATGAAGACGACTGACGCAACTGATAGCCAGTTATGAGCTGGCTATTGGGTACGAAAGCACTGCATCACATCCCTTGATGTTATTGCCGCCTACGGGCGGCTTCTTTTTGCCTGGAGAAAACCATGAGCGACATTATTCAGTTGGTACCGAATAAATGGGTCACAGAGGAACTTTTAACTGCGACAACCGGCATGTCAAAGCACATGATTCAGCATGCCCGCCGGTCTACCTGGATGGAGGGAAAGCATTATCGCCATGTTGCCCCTGATATGGCACCTAAGCAAAACAGCCCAATCATGTATAACCGCGATGAGATAAACCACTGGATCGAGCACC
This sequence comes from Enterobacter sp., assembly GCF_977039595.1. Lineage (NCBI taxonomy): Bacteria > Pseudomonadati > Pseudomonadota > Gammaproteobacteria > Enterobacterales > Enterobacteriaceae > Enterobacter > Enterobacter sp. The sequence continues at coordinate 3,915 of NZ_CDRQYH010000119.1, read as the reverse complement.
AAAGCCCAGCGAAACGCCGGAGAATATCTGCTTAAATGTCCTTTGGCACATCAAACGAGGAATGATTATGGCAGCATACCCAACAGGCGTAGAGGTTCATGGCGAATCGTTACGCATATGGTTCATATATCAGGGGAAGCGTGTCAGGGAAAATCTCGGCGTTCCTGACACGCCAAAAAACAGGAAAATGGCAGGCGAACTTCGGGCTTCAGTCTGCTTTGCGATAAAGACAGGCACATTCAATTATGCCTCGCAATTCCCTGATTCATCGAACGCAGAGAAATTCAGCACTGTCAGAAAGCAAATCTCACTACTTGAACTGAAATCGAAATGGCTTGGGCTTAAGGAGATGGAGCTTAGCCTCGGGACGTTGAGGCGTTACGATTGCCACCTCACAACCACTATCGAAACAATTGGTGAGCACAGGTATATCGGCAGCCTGAACACTGAAGATATCCTTAGTGCCAGGAAGGAGCTACTGAACGGCTGGCAGAAGACCAGACATGGCCTAAATCATCCACCCAAAAAGGGAAGAAGCGTTCCTACAGTCAATAGCTATATGGCATGCCTTGGCGGGATGCTGAGCTTTGCTTTCAAAAGTGGCTACCTGAAAACCGATCTGATGGCAGGTATTACCCCTCTCGCAAAAGAAAGGCCCATTCCAGATCCTCTTACTTCTGATGAGTATCAGAGAGTGGTTGCGGCCTGCCCAACGCTGCAGTTTCAGAATATGGTTATCTTTGCGGTAAATACAGGCGTCAGGCATGGCGAACTAAGCGCGTTATCCTGGGAGGATGTGGATACTGTCAACTGGACTGTTACAGTGTCACGGAACTATTCCCTGAAGGGAAACTTCACCCTGCCAAAAACCAACGCCGGGATTCGAACAATACAGCTGACCCAGCCAGCAATTGATGCCCTCAAGGCGCAAATGCCACTGACCAGAATGATGGCATCCCACAAGGTAAGCGTCAGCCTACGGGAATACAAAAAAAAGAGAACCGATGAATGCACCTTTATATTCTCGCCGTCCATTACTTCAATGAACGGTAAGAAGACGATGTGCTACGTCCCAGGATCCATTAATTCAGCCTGGCGCACTGCCCTGCGTCGTGCAGGCGTCCGACAAAGACGGTCTTATGAAACCAGGAACACATATGCGTGCTGGGCACTGGTCGCCGGAGCGAACCCAAATTTCGTTGCGCACCAGATGGGCCATTCGTCAGCGCAAATGCTATTCACGGTTTACGGTAAATGGATGACCGAGAATAACCATGACCAGGTGGGCATTTTGAACGCATCATTTACTCAAAATGCCCCACTGATGCCCCATAGAAAAACCGCATAACCTTAACTATCTGATTTAACATATTAATATCACTTCAATCATGATTCATCTGGATGAGTAAAGTCGGCTCCTTTGCGTTTAGCTTCCTGCCCGTCATGTTCTGTATCGCTATCCCGCTGGGCCTGGCCCGCGAGAACAAAGGCGTCGCGGCGTTTGCCGGTTTTGTGGGTTACGCGGTGATGAACCTGGCGGTTAACTTCTGGCTGACCGCGAAAGGCATTCTGCCGACCACCGACGCTGCCGTGCTGAAAGCTAACAACATTCAGAGCGTGATCGGTATCCAGTCTATTGATACCGGGATCCTCGGTGCAGTGATCGCGGGCGTGATTATCTGGATGCTGCACGAGCGCTTCCACAATATTCGTCTGCCGGATGCCCTGGCCTTCTTCGGCGGTACCCGCTTTGTGCCGATTGTGACCCTGGTGGTCATGGGTCTGTTTGGTTTGATCATTCCGCTGATCTGGCCGGTCTTTGCGATGGGCATTAACGGTATTGGCCGCATCATCAACGGCGCGGGAGATTTTGGTCCGATGATCTTCGGCACCGGCGAGCGTCTGCTCCTGCCGTTTGGCCTGCAGCATATCCTGGTGGCTCTGATTCGCTTCACCGAAGCGGGCGGCACCATGGAGGTGTGCGGTCACGATGTGAGCGGCGCGCTGACCATCTTCCAGGCGCAGCTGAGCTGCCCGACCACCCACGGCTTCTCCGAAAGCGCAACCCGCTTCCTGTCTCAGGGTAAAATGCCTGCCTTCCTCGGCGGCCTGCCGGGTGCCGCGCTGGCGATGTACCACTGCGCGCGCCCGGAAAACCGTCATAAAATTAAAGGCCTGCTGATTTCCGGCGTGATCGCCTGCGTCGTGGGCGGTACCACCGAGCCAATCGAATTCCTGTTCCTGTTCGTCGCACCGGTGCTGTACCTCATCCACGCGGTGCTGACCGGTCTGGGCTTTACCGTGATGGCGGTGCTGGGCGTTACCATCGGCAACACTAAAGTAAAATACACCTCATTAAGAATTGAGGCGTAAAAACAGCTATACCTGTCGCCCCAATGGATTACCAAGGAGGTGATGACCAATGTCTGCACATGTTACAATCTTAAGAAATACAGTACTTCCAGTGAAATTCAATACCATGAATCGTCCACGCTTATATTCATATATCCGTTACTCCAGCGAACGACAAGGTAAAGGTAGTTCGATTGAGCGTCAGAAGAGCTACATTGCTGAAATGGCAAAACAGATTGCTACTGAGTACGATCTGGAGATTTTCGAGGAATACCAAGATTTAGGGGTATCCGCGTACAAGGGTAAAAACGTTCAGGAAGGAGCTTTATCGGATTTCATAGACCAAGTTGAATCCGGTTTGATCCCAAAGGGGTCTTTCCTCTTGATTGAATCCCTTGATCGCTTCTCACGCCAGAACGCCATGCAAGCGGTTAACCTTTTCACCAGCTTATTACTTAATGGCATCACGGTAATTACCGGGATTGATAAACAGGTTTACAGACAGACTGAAGTAAACACCGAGACATTGCAGCAACTGATGTTTAGCGTGATGTTGTTCAGCCGTGCAAACGAAGAAAGTTCAACCAAATCACACCGCACCATTGCAAGTGCTCTGTCCAAGATCAGACGTCACCAGGAACGGAAACCAGGTGATCCTGTAGTCGCAATTAAAGAGTTAGGCTCGGATAAATGGTGGACAGATTCAAGTACTGGATATGTCAATCCGCATCCAGTCCTGTTCCCCATAGCAAAAAAAATTATCCAGTTAAAACAAGACGGTTGGTCAAATCGGATGATCCTTCAACATCTGAAAAACAACTACGATGGACCGGTTATTGGCAACAAAAAATCAAAAGGTATATGGAATATGCAGCATTGTTCCAGAATCCTTGAACCTGCCATTTATGGACGAAAAGTAATCACTGTAAACAATGCAGAATACGTTCTGGATGATTATTACCCTGCGATCATCAGCAAAGATGAATATGAAGCGTTAAAGCTCCAAGTTGGAAACAAAGGATTTGCCCCGAATCGCGAGAGTAATCCAGAAATACCATTACTTTCCGGTATTGGTATTTTGCACTGTGCGCACTGCTCATGTTACATGGTTAAGGCTAAATCAACCCTTAAAAACCATCCACATGCTTACCGTTACCAATGTGCATCCAGAGATTTACATCAAGATTGTAATAAGTGGGGATTCAGGGCAAGCACCCTTGAAAGGACGATTTTACAACTAATAGCCGATAGAATATTCTTACAGACGAAATATCAACCATCTGGTTTAGAAGGGAAAATAGCGGACATACAATCGCAAATTGAGAACTATGTATTGGCTATAGGTTCAGCTAAAAGCCCTGAGATCATTAATAGCCTCACTTCGCAAATTGATCAACTAGAACAAGAAAAACAAAGTCTGATAGTGGAAAAAAGACTGGCTTTGTTGAATAAATCGAACTTTTGCTGAGTTGAAGGATCAGATCACGTATCTTCCCGACAACGCAGACCGTTCCGTGGCAAAGCAAAAGTTCAAAATCACCAACTGGCCCACCTACAATAAAG
>NZ_CDRQYH010000118.1:0-6470 GCF_977039595.1 Enterobacter sp. | reverse complement strand
ATGGCCCTGGTACGAGCGCTGAACAAAATGACGAAAGCAGGTATGCCTGAAAGCGTGCGTATTGCCTGAAAACACAACCCGCTACGGGGGAGACTTACCCGAAATCTGATTTATTCAACAAAGCCGCTAAAAACGCTACTTCGTTTCTTTTGGTCAAGTGTTAAGAAGGAATTTAAATGGTTAAGGTTGAGGAATTAAAAACGAAGTACCCAGGCGCAGCGGCCTGGCAAATGGGTGACAGCCCGGAACTGGCAAGCAAGCTTGCGGACCTGATTAAAAAAGGAATCAAAACGGCCACCTGCGGATCTTTTGCCTCGTACTCGCAGGATGTGTCTGCACCGCGGGTGGGGAGCTACAACATAATCCTTGATGGACAAAACGTCCCGGTCTGTGTGATCAGGCTGGTTTCACTGCGGCTGGTGCGTTTTTGCGATGTTACTGAAGAATTCGCTCGCAAAGAGGGTGAAGGTGATTTAAGCCTTGAATACTGGCAGAAAGAGCATCAGCGATTTTTCGTCCGCGAAGGCCATTTTTCTGAAGATATGGAACTGATCGCAGAAGAATTTGAATTGGTTGAGGTGCTGTAAGCGGAGATTAAGTGGCCAGGATGGTACCTTCGCTGAATTCGTTCCGGTAAAAGACAACGTAAGTTCTCGCCGCGCTGGCCCTCATGGGAGCATCAAAATCTGCGATTTGTTTTTATGCCCAGAATGCGCAGGGGCACACAGAAAGCCTGCTACGCTTTTTGCGTATCGGCTCCGGATTTAATGAGCTGTAAAACGTGCTGGTATTCGTCGCCGGAATCCGTACCATACGCGGCATACAATGTTTGCCCCTGCTGGCTCCGAAGGTAGTACTCAATGCAAGAGAATCAAGAGATTAACAAAAAAGAGCAATACAACCTCAACAAACTGCAAAAGCGACTGCGCCGTAACGTGGGCGAAGCCATTGCAGACTTCAACATGATTGAAGAAGGCGACCGCATCATGGTTTGCCTGTCAGGGGGTAAAGACAGCTATACCATGCTGGAGATCCTGCGTAATCTCCAGCAAAGTGCGCCAGTGAATTTTTCCCTGGTGGCGGTCAACCTTGACCAGAAACAGCCGGGTTTCCCGGAGCACATTCTGCCGGAATACCTCGAAAAGCTGGGCGTTGAGTACAAAATCGTCGAAGAGAATACCTACGGCATTGTGAAAGAGAAAATCCCGGAGGGGAAAACCACCTGCTCACTCTGCTCTCGCCTGCGCCGCGGCATTCTGTATCGTACCGCGACGGAGCTGGGCGCGACCAAAATTGCGCTGGGCCATCACCGCGACGATATCCTGCAAACGCTGTTCCTGAACATGTTCTACGGCGGCAAGATGAAAGGCATGCCGCCTAAGCTGATGAGCGATGACGGCAAGCACATTGTGATCCGCCCTCTCGCCTACTGCCGCGAAAAAGACATTGAGCGTTTTTCTCAGGCGAAAGCGTTCCCGATAATTCCATGTAACCTGTGCGGCTCTCAGCCGAACCTGCAGCGTCAGGTAATTGGCGACATGCTGCGCGACTGGGATAAGCGTTATCCGGGTCGTATCGAAACCATGTTCAGCGCGATGCAGAATGTCGTCCCTTCCCATCTCGCGGATGTGGAGCTGTTCGATTTTAAAGGCATCAACCACGAGTCAGAAGTTGTGAACGGCGGGGACCTGGCGTTCGATCGGGAAGATATTCCCATGCAGCCAGCGGGCTGGCAGCCGGAAGAAGATGACAATCAGTTTGAAGAGCTACGTCTGAACGTGCTTGAAGTGAAGTAAACGATTAGCGTCTCAGAAAAACCGTCTGAGACGCTTCATTCTTTATTTCAGCAGACGTACGCGACAGGTTTTACCCTTAATTTTCCCGTTTTGCAGCTGCTTCCATGCCTTATGGGCAACCTTCTGGCGAACCGCTACGTAGACATGCGCCGGATGGACCGCAATCTTACCGATATCCGCCCCGTCCAGCCCCACATCCCCTGTCAGCGCGCCTAATACGTCACCTGGACGCATCTTGGCTTTTTTACCGCCATCAATGCACAGGGTCGCCATTTCGGCTTCGAGCGGCACCAGGCTGACGCCGGCTGGGGGATTCATCCAGTTCAGCTTAATCTGCAGCATCTCAGAGAGAATATTGGCGCGCTGTGCCTCTTCAGGTGCGCAGAAGCTGATGGCCAGGCCGCTGTTTCCCGCGCGCGCGGTACGGCCAATACGGTGCACGTGAACTTCAGGATCCCATGCCAGCTCAAAGTTCACCACCAGCTCAAGCGATTTGATATCCAGACCGCGTGCAGCGACGTCGGTTGCGACAAGAACGCGGGCACTGCCGTTAGCGAAACGAACCAGCGTCTGATCGCGATCGCGCTGTTCCAGATCGCCATGCAGCGACAATGCGCTCTGACCGGCGGCATTCAGAGCATCACAAACCGACTGACAGTCTTTTTTGGTATTACAGAACACCACGCAGGATGCAGGCTGATGCTGGCTCAGCAATTTCTGCAGGAGCGGGATTTTACCCTGCTGAGAGGTTTCAAAGAACTGCTGCTCGATGGCGGGCAGCGCATCGACGCTGTCGATTTCAATGGTGAGTGGATTTTTCTGCACGCGACCACTGATGGCGGCGATAGCCTCGGGCCAGGTCGCAGAGAACAGCAGCGTCTGACGATCGGACGGTGCGAAACGGATCACCTCGTCAATCGCATCGCTGAAGCCCATATCCAGCATCCGATCGGCCTCATCCATGACCAGCGTTTGTAACGCATCCAGCGAGACGGTGCCTTTTTGCAGGTGATCCAGCAGGCGGCCGGGCGTGGCGACAATAATGTGCGGCGCATGCTGGAGTGAATCACGCTGGGCGCCGAACGGCTGTCCGCCACAGAGGGTTAAAATCTTGGTGTTGGGCAGGAAACGCGCCAGGCGACGCAGTTCACCCGCGACCTGGTCTGCCAGTTCGCGGGTCGGGCACAGCACCAGAGACTGGGTCTGAAAAAGCGCCGCATCGATATGCTGCAACAGGCCAAGGCCAAATGCCGCCGTTTTCCCGCTGCCCGTTTTCGCCTGTACGCGCACGTCACGGCCCTCGAGGATGGCGGGCAACGCGGCCGCCTGAACAGGCGTCATCGTGAGGTATCCCAACTCGTTGAGGTTAGCGAGTTGGGCGTCGGGCAGAACATTCAGGGTAGAAAAAGCGGTCACAATTGTCTCTCGTGGTGATCTTAGCGGTCAGATGGCGCGTATCCTCGCAGATCTCGCGGTCCGATGCGACAATTTAATCGGTTCTTCATCGGGCGGCGGGTCGGGCATCGGCTGCGGACGCGGTATGGGATCGGGCATGGGCACCGGATCGGTGGGGATGGGATCGGATTGACGTGAATGTTGCAGTAGCAGAGCGTAAAGGATGCTCATCATTCCCTCCAGAATTGGCTGTCATCCCTTTTAGGGTAGACGCTGAGAATCAGGAGGCAAAAAAAAGCCGACTATGAAGTCGGCGTCGTACGAATCAATTGTGCTATGCAGTAATTCAAAAAAGGAAGTAAGACAATATGGAGCGCAACGCCCATCGCTTGACGTTGCATTCACCTGCGGGAGTAATATTGCACCTTACGGGTTAGATGTTTATTGACTTCGCTCAATTAAAAGAGCGTTTTAATCCCGGAAAAAGAGGAAAAAAGCGTAAATTTACAGCCATTTACTACGATGCAACCACCATGCAACACCCCCAATCAAAACAACTAACATCACGCAAAAGGCCGTAAAGCCGTAGCGATAAGCGCCCCCCGGAATACCGCCCAGGTTGACGCCAAACAACCCGGTCAGAAACGTGCTCGGTAAAAACACCATCGCCATCAGGGACATCGTATAGGTTCTTCTCGCCAGCGATTCCTGCATCACCTGCGCGATTTCGTCCGCCATCACCGCCGTTCTGGCAATACAGGAATCTATTTCATCCAGCCCGCGGCCCAGCCTGTCGGCAATATCCTGCATTCTGCGTCGCTGATCGTCATTCATCCAGGCGAGCCTTTCGCTGGCAAGACGCGCATAAACGTCGCGCTGCGGCGTCATATAGCGGCGCATCACAATCAGCTGCTTACGCAGCAAGGCCAGAAAACCGCGCGGCGGGATCTGCTGATCGAGAAGGTTATCTTCCAGGTCGATGATTTTGTCGTGCAGCTCTTCGATGAACTCACTCGCGTGATCGGTAAGCGCGTCGCACACGTCCACCAGCCAGCTGCCGCAGTCGGTTGGCCCGGTGCCCTCTTTCAGATCGTTGACGATGTCATCCAGCGCCAGAACTTTTCGCTGCCGGGTAGACACAATGAGCCCATCGTCCATGTAGACACGCATCGCAACCAGCTGATCCGGGCGTTCATCCGTGCTGCCGTTAATGCAGCGTAGGGTGATCAGCGTCCCGTCACCCATTCGGCTCACGCGGGGCCGCAGGCTTTCACCCGCCAGCGCATCGCGCACGTTATTAGGCAAGAGCGGAGTCGAGGCCAGCCAGTCAGCGCTGTCCGTGTGGGTGTAGTTCAAATGTAACCAGCAGGGATGCGCGCTATCGATCGCATCATTATCTTCCAGCGGTCGCGCACCGCCGCGACCATCCAGCACCCACGCAAAAACTGCGTCAGGAACGTTAAGTTCAGATCCTTTAATGCTTTCCACAGCGCCTCCGCCTTTTTAGCTCTTTCGGTGTCAGTCTAGCCTCCATCAGGGCTTAATCAACAACTATGTTTTCCATCGCGCTGAAATCGCTCAGGAAATGAACATGCTGGCAAGAGGCAAAAAAAAGCCTGGCACGCCAGGCTTTGAGGTTTAATCAGAGAGAGTGTTCTGGCCGGTGGAGGAAGGATGGCGAGCCGCCAGGTAATGAGGAAGAAGTGCTCTGGTCAAGTCTGAAATTGCGCGTTCTGGCCTGCAGCTCAATCACCTGATTACGCAGTACATCAGAGGAGCTGTTGAGTTCCTCTGCCATTGCCACATTACTTTGCGTGACCCGCTCCAGCTCAGCTAGCGCCAGCGTGATCTGAGAAATACCTTTCTCCTGCTCAGACGTCGACGCGGAAATTTCGTCCATTAAGCGGCTGACATTCCCCGAACCCGTTACGATTTCATGCATATTTTTCTCTGCCTGTGACACAACGCTGGCTCCCTGCGTGACGTTACTGCTGGTGACTTCAATCAGCGTTTTGATATTCTTCGCGGCCTCTGCGCTGCGGTGTGCCAGGTTTCTTACCTCTTCCGCGACCACAGAAAAACCCTTGCCATGATCGCCCGCCCTTGCCGCCTCAACGGCCGCGTTGAGCGCGAGAATATTCGTCTGGAACGCAATGCCGTCAATGAGCGAAATAATCTCCGTCATCTGCTGCGCACATTCGGTAATGGACTGCATATTGCTGGCGACCTGTCCCATCAGCTCACCGCCTTTGCGCGCCTGCAGCGTCGCCACATTTGCCTGCTCGCTCGCCAGACGCGTGTTATCGGCATTGTTTTTGGTGCTCGCGGCCATTTGCTCCATGCTGGCTGCGGTTTGCACTAATGATGCAGACTGCTGCTCGGTTTTCACCGAAAGCTGAGCGCTACGTTGCGAGAGTTGATCCGATAAGGTCATGGCGGTTTGCGATGACGCCCTGATCTCACGTACAAGCGTCGCAATATTACCGGAAAGACTATTGATCCCGGGGATGAGTCGGCCCGCACAGTTATTGCCAAATTCAGGGATAGATACACCAAGGTTGCCTGCTGTCACCTCTTCAATACTTTTCTTCACCGTATTGATCGGCGTCACAAGATACTTCGTCATGTAGACCCAGAGCAAAAATAGTGCAACGAAATTGATGGCATTAAGCGAAATAAAGAGAGAGGGATTGCTGGAAAATAGAACAACGACACCTGCACTTACCAAAAAAAGAGATAAAAGGAACCCGATAATAAAGGTCCTGACACTAATATTTTTTAGCATGATAATACCCACGTTTTATATTTAAGTCGGCACTTAGACTTATAGCATTGGCCCAGAAGTTTTTCATCGCAAACAACGCTTGTTTTTTGTTTCGCCGTTAGCATCCTGAGATTTACCTTAAGTCAGATTAAAAGAGCGTATTAGTAAAAATGTTCTACTCAGCATGCTGCAATACTGGTTTCCAGCCATGTTAAGCGATAGTATCGCCCGCGGTGAGACGATACGATCGCACTCATATTTAAGGAGCTTTGCTACTGTTATTCGTTCTTGTTTAGCAATGCTTAATACATTAACAAAAAGAATATATTTTATATTCTTGATGAGTTTTAGAGTATTAATATGACTGGTCATTATTCACGATAAATAACTAATATGGTTTGAATGCGCATGTTCGTTGCCCGATAAAGATGTATCCGGCAGGGCTTTGTTGAATAAATCGAACTTTTGCTGAGTTGAAGGATCAGATCACGTATCTTCCCGACAACGCAGACCGT
>NZ_CDRQYH010000117.1:0-6618 GCF_977039595.1 Enterobacter sp. | reverse complement strand
AGCATAACATGGGATCTTTCCGGGTGGCGCTACGCTTACCCGGCCTACAAAACCTTGTAGGCCCGTGCAAGCGCAGCGCCGCCGGGCGAAACAAACGGCGCTGTACTAGAACCACGCCTCCCACATCGCGCCGACGTTGAAGTCATCGAGCGTTTCGTCTTTGGTGTTGTTCACGCGCGCGGTGCGTGCGTTATCCACTTTGCCGCCGGTCACGTAGAAGCGCAGCATCGGACGGAACTCTGGCCCCATGGCGATAGACATGTTCTGCGACAGGGTCAGCTTCCAGCCCTTGTTGTCGCCGCCGTTGTCGTAGTCAACGTGCTGCCAGCCTGCTTCCAGCCAGGTGGAGTGAACGTCGTTCCACCAGTGCATCGGACGCACGATGGCGTTGTAGTTCTTACGGTTATCGGTCTTATCGCGGCTGTTGTCGTAGTCGTGGAAGGCGAGGATGTACTCCACCTGCGTGGCCTGGGTGAATTTGTACAGCCCTTCGAAACTGGCGTAGACCGTGGTCAGGTCTTCGGTTTTATTGAACACGCTGTTGTCCGAATTATCGGAGTAGCGGGCGATCACCTTGTTCACGCCGCTGTCGTTGGTGTGGCTCAGCACCACGCCGCCCTGCCACGCGTTCAGACGTTCGTCGCTCTCCACCGCTTTGGAGTCAAAGCCGTAGTTGGCGTAAAGCTCCATGTCGATCGGGCCGAGCTTCATGCCGTGGATTTTTGAGGTCGCGGCGTAGTTGCCTTTGTCGCCCGTGCCGGACCCGCCGGTACAGGTGATGCGCGACGGGTTGGCTTCATCTTCCATCACTTCCGGGCTACAGGATTCCACCGCCGCCACGGCGGCGACGTCAAACTGCACGCCGCCGATATCGAAGTTCTTCACCCCGGCGCCCTGGCCGTCGTGGTTCATCCAGAAGTAATCGTTGATGCCCTGCTGCGGACGCTGGTGGAAGTCACGACCGGCCCAGAAATAGGCGTTCGGGTTGGAGGCCATAATGTTGGTCACCCCTGCGTAGGCTTTTTTCAGGTTAACTTCGTCGCCCCAGTGGTCGATCATCACGTTGATATCCCAGATGGCGCCGTTTTCGCCTTTAAAGGCCTTGGAAAGCTGGAATTCCCCGCCGTTGCCTTCGTTGCCCAGACGACCAATGGCGGACGCGCCGTTGTATGAACCGTCCACCGCCACGTATTTCTGATCGGCGGCCTGGAAGTGCGCGCCGTATCGGGCGTAGCCGGTAAATTTAACCCCAAACGGAATCGCCATATCCGGAGATTGCGCTGCGCTTTGCGGCTCGGTCACCACGTCCGCTTTTTTCGCGACGGCAGCATCCATTTTGGCCTGACGTTCAGCCAGGGCTTTATCCACCGCTTTCGCCACAATGGCGTCGATTTGTTCCTGCGTGAATTCCTGTGCGAGCACGGAAATTGGGCAAAGCGCGGCGATAACCGCCATGGTTAATGGAAGTTTTTTAATCGTATTCATGGTTATCTCAATATAGTTTAATTTTATTCAGACAATAACCATCCCGCTCCGATCTGACAGAATATGTCGCTATCATCAGAACAAGTGGATTTCTAGTTTTAGGTACAGAGGTATTACATTAATTTATTTCGACATAGGCTATCTCTGATATAAATGAATAATTTCTTCGGACAATTCACGTGCTAATAAGGAATTCATTAAGTGATCCTGCGCGTGAACCATGATTAACGTCATCGGCTGACGGCCTTCGCCCGCATCCTGCTCGATCAGTTTGGTCTGCATCTTGTGCGCCTGGCGCGCGTAGCCATCGGCTTCGCGCAGCAGGCTTTTGGCCTCGTCAATGTTTCCCTGACGCGCGGCGTGCAGGGCTTCAAAGCACAGGCTGCGGGACTGCCCGGCATTGACGATAATTTCCATTACGGCTTCTTCTAATGCGATCATAATCATGACTCTTTTTCAAAACTATTATTTAACGCGGTGGCGGCAAACCACTCCCCGCTTTTCTTAATGGTGCGTTTCTGCGTCTCTAAATCGAGCTGGATAAATCCGTAGCGATTTTTATAGGCATTGCACCACGACCAGTTATCTATAAACGTCCACATATGGTAGCCAAGACAATTACACCCTTCGCTAATCCCTTTATGCAGCCAGGCTAAATGTTCGGAAATAAACTCGATGCGGTATTGATCGTTAATCTGACCATTTTCAATAAAGCGCTGCTCGTTTTCGACGCCCATCCCGTTTTCAGAAATAAAGCAGCGAGGGTTGCCGTAATTGTCGCGGAGGTTAATCAGAATATCGTAGATACCCGGCTCGTAGATTTCCCAGCCGCGGTAGGGGTTCATCTTGCGGCCCGGCATCTCGTAGCTATCAAAGAACCATTCCGGCATAAACGGCGCCTGCGGGTTCACCGCGCTGTCGCGGCACTTCACGCGACGCGGCTGATAGTAGTTAATGCCGAGCAGGTCGATTTTCCCTTCCGCAATCAGGAAACCGTCTTCCGGCTTGCAGGCGGGTAATTGATCGTAGGATTTTAGCAGCGCCACCAGATCCGCCGGGTATTCGCCGCGCAGGACCGGGTCAAGGAAGCTGCGGTTAAACATCAGATCCGCAACGTGCGCCGCCTTCACGTCTGCCGGGTTCTGCGAGCGCGGATACGACGGCGTCAGGTTCAACACGATGCCGATCTCCCCCGCGTAGTGCCCGGCGCGGTAGGCCTGAACCGCCTTCGCATGGGCCAGCACCGTGTGATACGCCACGGTGGCTGCCCGACGAAAATCCACTACGTTCGGGTAGTGGAAGTCGTACAGATAACCGCCTTCCACCGGCACGATCGGCTCGTTGAAGGTAAACCAGTGCAGCACGCGATCGCCGAACAGCTCGAAGCAAATCTGCGCATAACGGGCGTACGCGTCCACCACGTCGCGGTTTTCCCAGCCGCCTATTTCCTGCATCGCCATCGGCATGTCGAAATGGAACAGAGTGATAAACGGCGTGATACCCTGTTCGTTCAGCTCGTCAATGACCTGATTATAAAAATCGACCGCGTCCGGGTTCACTTCACCGATACCGTCGGGGATCAGGCGCGCCCAGCTAATCGAGGTGCGAAAGCTGTTGTGGTTCAGCTGTTTCAACAGCTGAATGTCCGTTTTCCAGTGCTGATAAAACGTGGAGGTCTGCTGTGGCCCCACGCCGTTGTGAAAACGGTTCGGCTCGCGGGCAAACCAGTAATCCCACGTGGTTTCCCCCTCTCTTGCCCCTTCCGTCTGGAGAGCGGAGCTTGCGCTGCCCCACCAGAAGTTATCGGGAAATGCGTATTTCATGACTCTTCCTCTTTGACTTAATTGCTGGCGGTCTCGGCGGCACCGACGGTTGCCTGGGCCTTCTGCTCTTCGTTTTTGATGAGCGTACGCTCATAGGCGCGCAGGAACGGCAGGTACATCAGCGCGGACATCACCATACAGACCAGGCACATCACCACCGGGCTCAACGCCCAGTTCGCCGCCCACGAGGCGCCGATCGGTGCAGGGGTAGTCCATGGGGTCAATGACACAACCTGTGCCAGCCAGCCGAGCTTGGTTGCCGCGTACGCCAGACAGGCGTTGACCAGCGGAACGAACACGAACGGGATAAACAGCATCGGGTTCATGATGATCGGCGCGCCGAACAGAATTGGCTCGTTGATGTTAAAGAAGCTTGGCACCACGCCCATTTTGCCGATGGTGCGCAGGTGGGTAACGCGGCTGCGCAGCAGCAGGAACGCCAGCGGCAGGGTGGAACCGACGCCGCCAATCAGCAGGTAGTGATCCCAGAAGCCCTGCAGGTAAACGTGCGGCAGCGCCGCGCCTGCTGCCAGTGCCGCCTGGTTTGCCGAGAGGTTGGCCATCCAGAACGGGTTCATGATGCCGGTGACAATCAGCGAACCGTGGATACCGGCGAACCAGAAGATCTGGCACAGCAGCACGGAGAGCAGAATGGCGGGCAGGGAGTCAGAGGCGGACACCAGCGGCTCCAGCAGGTGCATAATCGCCTGCGGGATAATCATCCCGGTCTGCGCTTCAATGAACAGGTTCAGCGGGTGCAGCGTACCGATCACCACCATCACCGGGATCAGGATCTCAAACGAGCGCGCCACGCCGGTCGGGACTTCCTTCGGCAGACGAATGGTCACGTTGTTCTGCTTCAGCCACGCGTAAACGCGGGTGGCGTAAATCGCGGTGATCAGCGCGGTGAAGATGCCCTGACCGGAGAGATACTGGGTCGAGATTTTGCCGTCGGCATACGGCGCGGCGACCAGCAGGAAGGCCATAAAGGCCAGCAGGCCGGACATCACCGGGTCGAGGTTAAACTGACGCCCCAGGCTCGCCCCAATCCCCACCGAGATGAAGAAGGTCATCACGCCCATGCTGAGGTTAAACGGCAGCATCAGCTGCTCGCGGTAGGTCTGGGAGAAATCCAGCCAGCCGCGGGCGAAGCTGTTGGTGGTATCCGCCGAGAACGGCGGGAAGATGAACACCAGCATAAACGAGCCGATGATCATGAACGGCAGCGCGGCGGTAAAGCCGTCGCGGATGGCAATCACATACTTTTGCTGGCCGAGCTTTGCGGCCAGCGGGGTAATTGACTGCTCAATCACCGCGACCATGGATTGATATAACGAACTCATGTGAACACCTTTTAGTGTGCCGCTTCGATGAGCGACAGAGCATAGTCCAGTACTTTATCGCCACGCTGCATGCCGTAGTCCATCATATCGATGGGCTGCACCGGAATGCCATGCGTCGCCGCCTTGTCTGAGAGTGTCTGTAACATGTATTTCACTTGCGGTCCGAGAAGGACAACCTGGTATTGCGGAAACTGCGTATCAAATTCGGAAACACCGTACGCATCAATCTTCACCGGCAAACCACGTTCTTTCGCGACATCGACCATTTTGCTGACCAACAGGCTGGTGGACATCCCGGCAGAGCAGCACAGCATAATCTTGAACATCGACAACCATCCTCTAAATGTAAAAAGTTATTGCGAGGATGATTGGACATGATACGGAAACCGGTTTCCATTTATAAAGAGCAGAACTGTGATAGCCATCAAGATCCAATACTTATGAGGCTAATTAACCGGATGTGTGTCACATAATTTGGCTGTTTTGACATCATTTTGAGTGGAAACGGAAAATCGGTTTCCATGGAAAACGGAAACGGATATACTCCGTTCTGGCTATAATGTGAGCCGAAGCGGTGATGGAATTTGCAGGCGCGAGGTAAGCCTGCCAGGGGAAAAAGATGTCGACAATCAATGATGTATCACGTCTTGCCGGGGTGTCTAAAGCCACGGTTTCGCGAGTGTTGAGTGGGTCGCGTGGCGTTAAGGAAGCCAGCCGTCAGGCCGTTCTGAAAGCTGTGGATGAGCTGAACTATCGTCCCAACGTGATTGCCCAGTCGCTGCTGAGCCAGTCGACGGGCTGCATTGGGGTCATTTGCGCGCAGGAGAATATTAACCAGACCACCGGTTATCTGTACGCGCTGGAAAAACAGCTCAGCCAGCATCAAAAACACCTGCTGCTGCGTTTCGCGCACAGCAAAGCGGAAGTGATGAACGCCCTTGAAGAACTTTCCTGCGGGCTTTGTGATGACATCCTGGTGATCGGCGCCCGTTTCCCGCTGGACGTCGACATGGACAACGTCATTCTGGTGGACTGCATGGATTCTGATAATTCCAACAGCATCCAGTTCGATCACGCTTTTGCCGCAGAAACTGCCTGTAACTATCTCACCAGCCAGGGGCGTCGCCAGATTGCGCTGATCCACCCCCACGGCAGCGGTTTTGCCGACCAGGTGCTGCTCGGCTACAAGCACGCGCTGGAGAAAAATTTCCTGCCCTTTAATCGCAACCTGGTCTTTATGGACGCGACGTCTTCGTCCGTTGCGCTGCAGGAGCTGCTTAATAACGCCAGCACGCTGAACTTCAACGCGCTGCTGGTGGCGGACGAGCAGGAAGCCCAGCGGGTGATCCCGCAGCTGCAGGCGTTTAATAAATCGGTGCCGGATGACATCATGGTCTTTAGCCTTGCCGGATCGCTGCACCTGCCGGGTATTCCGGTGATCCCGGCGATTGAATATTCAATGGATGCCATGGCGGCGCGTATCGTGAGCTGGCTGACGGAGAAAACGCAGATGCTGGGCTCGTATGTGCTGCGCGGAGATTTAATTATTCCGGATGTGCGTAAGCGTTAAACATATTTTCCAGGCCGGGTAAGCGCAGCGCCACCCGGCAAGCAGCATTCAATAATCTTCCATACAATCCACCTGACCAATCGCCCCCCAGTAGGCATCCAGGTTGTCGCGCTTCACGGCGGTAATGGCATTTTTGATTAGCAGCTGATTGGCCTCGGACGACAAAATCATCTCCTGCCAGGCTTTATCGCTCTGCTTTTTCTGTGGCGTACAGGTTTTCTTAATATCTTTAAGGACCTGCTGCTTTATTTGCGCCTCTTTCGCGGGATCTTCCTTTTCCTGAGCATGGACAAATGCGGCGAAGAGCAGACAAACCAGCAGGCAGACCAGGTGCGCAGCTTTCATCAACAACCCCCTTTTGACGTCACAGGCTTCCCATGAAATATATCGTTACATT
>NZ_CDRQYH010000116.1:0-6668 GCF_977039595.1 Enterobacter sp. | reverse complement strand
AAACAAACGTCAGGATATTCGCGACGCCCTGACCCGTATTCCAGGTATCCACCATATCCTGGAAGTGGAAGATGTCCCGTTCAGCGATATGCACGACATCTTCGAGAAAGCGCTGGTCCAGTACCGTGACCAGATCGAAGGCAAAACCTTTTGTGTGCGCGTGAAGCGTCGCGGCAAGCACGAATTCAGCTCCATTGAAGTGGAGCGTTATGTCGGCGGCGGTTTAAACCAGCACGTTGAAACGGCGCGCGTACGTCTGACCAACCCGGACGTGACGGTGAACCTGGAGATCGAAAACGATCGCCTGCTGCTGGTGAAAGGGCGCTATGAAGGTATCGGCGGCTTCCCTATCGGCACCCAGGAAGACGTATTATCCCTGATCTCTGGCGGCTTCGACTCCGGCGTCTCCAGCTATATGTTGATGCGTCGCGGCTGCCGTGTGCACTACTGCTTCTTCAACCTGGGCGGCGCGGCGCACGAAATCGGCGTTCGTCAGGTGGCGCATTACCTGTGGAACCGCTTCGGCAGCTCCCACCGCGTGCGTTTCGTGGCAATCAACTTCGAACCTGTGGTCGGCGAAATCCTCGAGAAAGTGGACGATGGTCAGATGGGCGTCATCCTTAAGCGCATGATGGTGCGTGCGGCGTCCAAAGTGGCTGAACGCTACGGCGTACAGGCGCTGGTCACCGGCGAAGCGCTGGGCCAGGTCTCCAGCCAGACGCTGACCAACCTGCGTCTGATCGACAACGTATCAGATACGCTGATCCTGCGCCCGCTCATCTCCCATGACAAAGAGCACATCATCGATCTGGCGCGCGAAATCGGCACCGAAGATTTTGCCCGCACCATGCCGGAATATTGCGGCGTGATCTCTAAAAGCCCAACGGTGAAAGCGGTGAAGGCGAAGATCGAAGCGGAAGAAGAGAACTTCGATTTCAGCATTCTGGATAAAGTGGTGGAAGAAGCGTCCAACATTGATATCCGCGAGATTGCCCAGCAGACCGAGCAGGAAGTGGTTGAATTGGAGACCGTGAGCGGTTTCGGCGCGAACGACGCGATTCTGGATATTCGCTCTATTGACGAGCAGGATGACAAGCCGCTGCAGGTGGAAGGCGTCGAAGTGGTTTCTCTGCCGTTCTACAAGCTGAGCACGAAGTTTGGCGATCTCGACCAGAGCAAAACGTATCTGCTGTGGTGTGAGCGCGGGGTGATGAGTCGCCTGCAGGCGCTGTATCTGCGCGAGCAGGGCTTTGCGAATGTGAAGGTGTATCGTCCGTAGTTTCTCGCCCGGTGGCGCTTCGCTTACCGGGCCTACGGTACCGTGCATTTGTAGGCTGGGTAAGGCGTAGCCGCCACCCGGCTTTTTTTATGCACTACTCTTCATAGTAATTATAAATCCCCGCCGGCATCACCAGCGATGATGCCACTTCGTAGGCCTTCTCGCGCCCGACCAGCAGGTCAATAATCTTTAAGCCAAAATCAATCGCAGTGCCAGGCCCCTGGCTAGTCAACAGGTTTACGCGCGGGTCCCAGACGACGCGTTTGTCCACCCAATGCTCTTCCGGAATCGTATCCTTCAGCCCCGGGAAGCCGGTCATATTGCCGACGGGGAAGATATCGTGCGGAACCAGAACCGTTCCCGCGGCGGCACAGATAGCCGCGACGATACGGCCTGACAGATGGAACTGACGCACGGTCTCGACCAGCAGCGGGCTGTCGCGAAAACATTCCGCGCCTTTTAGGCCGCCGGGCAGCACGATGATGTCGTAATCTCCGTCTGCCACCTGAACAAGCGGCGCATCTGCCAGGATTTTCACCCCGCGTGAACAGGTGATTGCAAGATTGCCGTCGCTGGCGACGCTCGCGGTGGTGACCTTAATCCCGCCGCGCACCATCAAATCAATGGTGGTGACCGCTTCCATCTCTTCGCTACCAGGGGCGAGGCAGATCAGTGCTGACGCGCTCATATTCACTCTCCTTACGTTTAACCAGGTCATACAGACGGGCGTTTTCCGGCACGGAAATGCCGTGTGCGCGGGCGCGTTTTAGCAGATAGCCGGTAATGTAGTCGATCTCCGTGTGGCGTAATGCCCGAACATCCTGCAGCATTGAGGAGATGTTTTCTGCTGTACTCTCAATGACCTGCTCGACATAGCAGCGCAAATCGTCTGCCGAGGTATGCAGCCCTTCCCGCTCAACGACCGCCGCGACTTCCGCACACAAAATGGCAACGTCCTGCGGATGATTTTTCAGCTCCCCGTTCGGGCAGTTCCACAGCGCCGTCAGCGGATTGATCACGCAGTTTACCGCAAGCTTACGCCACAGCTGAGGGCGGATGTTGTTGTGCCATGCGACGTCCGGCAAGACCTTTTGCAGAACATCGGCAAGATAGCTGTAGTCGCCATCCTGTAGTCTGGCAGGACCCATGTGCGTCACGCCGCTGGCGACATGCACAATGATGTTGCCGTCGCGACGGGCTGCGTGCGTGGTTGTCGCCATCAGCAGGGGCTGCGGGACGCTTTTCAGCTCATCAAGGGTACCCATGCCGTTATGCAGCAGCAGTATGGGCGAAGTGGGGGGGAGCTGCGCGGCCAGTGTCTTTACCGCGTCTGAGACCTGCCAGGCCTTGAGCGTCACCAGTAAAAGGTCGCTTTGCGCCAGGAAATCAGGATCGTTGGCGGTGAGAGATTCGTTAAAGATGCTTCCATCTTCACCAATCAGGTTTACACTGCAGTAGGGTTGGGGCACTCGCAGCCAGCCCTGAACCTCATGTCCGTGCTTGCACAGCGCGGTCAGCCACAGCTGACCAAGCGCTCCGCATCCGAGCACCGTAATTTTCATTGTTCCTCCTCACCTGCAACTGCGCCAGGTGTTACAGCTTAATTATACAGCTAAGCTTCTGTTGAGTTATGCCTCGTAGCGGGTATTATGCAACGCAACAAAAGTGAAGGGAGAAGAAAAGATGCCATCTTTCGATATTGTTTCCGAAGTTGATATCCAGGAAGTTCGCAACGGCGTTGAGAACGCAACCCGCGAAGTTGAGTCACGTTTCGATTTTCGTGGCGTTGAGGCGTCGTTTGAGCTGAACGATGCAAATAAGACCATTAAGGTGCTGAGCGAGTCTGATTTCCAGGTGAATCAGCTGCTCGATATTCTGCGCGCCAAGCTGTTAAAGCGCGGCATCGAAGGGACGTCTCTCGATGTGCCGGAAGAGTTCGTGCATAGCGGTAAGAACTGGTTTGTAGAAGCCAAGCTGAAGCAGGGTATTGAGAGTGCGGTGCAGAAGAAAATCGTTAAGCTCATAAAAGACAGCAAGCTGAAGGTGCAGGCGCAGATCCAGGGTGAAGAAATTCGCGTGACCGGTAAGTCCCGCGACGATCTCCAGTCCGTAATGGCGCTGGTGCGCGGCGGCGATTTGGGACAACCGTTCCAGTTTAAAAACTTCCGCGATTAATATAAAAAGCCCGGTTAAACCGGGCTTTTTATCACGCCTTGAGCGCCTGCTCGACTTCGAAGCGGTTAGTCATTTTACTGTCTATCTTGACGTAAGCGCTGCGCTCTTCCGGGACAATGAGCACGTCCGTCACGCCCTCTTTTTCTTCCAGACGCTGCTTAAGCGCATCGCTGATTTCCACATCATCCGGGATTTCTATCCGCAGGCTGCTCACGTAGCGCGGCTCTTTCATGGTGCTGGCGACCAGCAGCCAGACTGTCGCTAACAGCGCACCGGCGAGAAATACGGTTTGTGAATCAAACAGGCCGTCCACCCAGCCGCCGAGCGAGCCGCCGATCGCCACGCCGAGAAACTGGCTGGTGGAGTAAATACCCATTGCCGTACCTTTGTAACCGGCGGGCGACTCTTTGCTGATAAGCGACGGCAGCAGCGCTTCCATCAGGTTAAAGGCCAGGAAGAACAGCTGCACGCCGGCAATCAGCTCCCAGAAGTGCGGACCGGCACCCCAGAGCACGATTTCGGCAATCAGCAGGACCGCCACGCAGCCCACGAAGACGCGCTTCATTTTGCGCTTCACTTCGGCGTAGATGATGAACGGCACGACGGAGACAAACGAAATCAGCATCGTGACCAGATAGATTTTCCAGTGCTCAGCCGCCGGGAAACCCGCTGCCGCAAGCTGGCCGGGCAGGGCGACAAAGGTCGACATCAGCAGGATGTGCAGACACATAATGCCAAAGTTCAGCTTCAGAAGGCGCGGCTCGACAATCACTTTGCTGAAGCAGCCTTTTACCATCCCGGATTCACGGTTGAGGACGTGGTTTTTGCTGTCCGGCACGACCCACAGGGTTAACGCAATACCAATGGTTGCCAGCACGGCAATCATCCAGAACAGGGCGTGCAGACCCAACGTGTGCGTAATGATGGGGCCAAGCACCATCGCAATCGCAAACGTTACGCCAAAGCTCACGCCGATGAACGCCATTGCTTTGGTGCGGTTTTGCTCGCGGGTTAAGTCGGACAGCAGCGCCATCACCGCGGCGGCAATCGCGCCGGAGCCCTGCAGGGCGCGGCCAAGAATAATCCCCCAGATGGAGTGGGAGAGGGCGGCAATGACGCTTCCGAGCACAAAGACCAGCAGCCCGCCGACAATAAGCGGTTTGCGGCCCACCCGGTCAGAGAGCAGGCCAAACGGGATCTGGAAAACCGCCTGCGCCAGGCCGTAGATGCCGATTGCGAGTCCAATCAGCGCCTCGCTGGCCCCCTGCAGCGCCATACCGTACGTGGTCAGAACAGGCAGGACCATAAACATGCCAAGCATCCGTAGCGAGAAGACAGTCCCTAAGCCCCAGGTCGCGCGTAGCTCGCCTGGCGTCATTTTATAATCGTTCATTACCACCTCAGTTCAAAAGCAGGCCATAGTGTAGTGCGGGGAAGGGGCGGGGTAAATAAAGGGTTATTTAACAAATATTACATGCGTTATTAGTAGATTCAGCGAATAAAAAAGGGTGCCGAAGCACCCCCTTTATTGACCTGTTTTGGCTTACCAGACGTAAGTCAGCAGGTTATGTGAATCCGGCACCATAAAGTCTACGGACATCATCACGGAAAGCGAGGTGATGGCCACAATCGAGAACACAAACAGCTTGCGCGCCCAGACTTTGTCATCTTCCACTTTGTAACCGCGCAG
The DNA here is from genome assembly GCF_977039595.1 of Enterobacter sp. Taxonomy (NCBI): domain Bacteria; kingdom Pseudomonadati; phylum Pseudomonadota; class Gammaproteobacteria; order Enterobacterales; family Enterobacteriaceae; genus Enterobacter; species Enterobacter sp. The sequence continues at coordinate 1,524 of NZ_CDRQYH010000116.1, read as the reverse complement.
CGCCATACCGAGCCACCAGACGCTCACCGCAGCCGCTACCGCCAGATATTTATATCCAGCGTAACCACCCAGAGAGAGCATCAGCGTTGCCACGGCAAAGGCGATGATGTACAGCGTGATGTGGTTCTTGGCAACCGAAATGCCCTTCACGACCGGCAGAACCGGGATGTTCGCTGCCTGATAATCCTTAAAGCGGAAAATCGCGATGGCATAGGAGTGCGGCATCTGCCACAGGCTAAAGATAGCCAGCAGGATCAGCGCACCGCTGTCGAACTCGTTCGTGACCGCACAGTAGCCAATCACCGGCGGCGCAGCGCCGGAGAGAGAACCAATCAGCGTGCCGTAGACGGAGTGGCGTTTCATATACAGGCTGTAGACGCCCACATACACCACGAACCCCATCACCCCCAGCCAGCAGGCCAGTGGGTTAGCACCAAACCACAGCAGCATAAAGCCAGCAATACCCAGCAAGGTGGCGTACACCAGCGAGACGGAAGGGGCGATCAGGCCTTTCACCAGCACCCGATTTTTGGTCCTTTCCATCTTCTTGTCGATATCCATGTCGATGTAGTTGTTAAATACACAACCGGACGCAACAACCAGTGACACACCGACCAGCGTGTAGATAAAGAGGGTGTAATCAATGCTGCCCTTAGAGGCCAGCAGGAACCCTCCGATCACGGAGATCAGGTTGCCAAAGATGATGCCTGGTTTCGTTACTTGCAGGTATTGCTTAAACATACTCGCCGCTCTTAGTGAACCATCATGTTGTAGTTGAGGTTCCACATAATCCAGATGGAACCGACTACCAGGATAGCGATGATAATCACGGTAAAGATAAAGGCGGTCATATTCCAGCCTTCATCGGACTTGGTGTTCATGTGCAGGAAGCAAACCAGATGCACCAGAATCTGAATCACCGCGGTTACCAGGATTGCACCCAGAATAACCGGCTTAGACGCAGAACCGCTCATCACCATCCAGAACGGGATCACCGTCAGGATCATCGACAGGATGAAACCTGTCATGTAGGTTTTTACGCTGCCGTGGGAAGCGCCATGATCGTTAGAATGACTCATTACATCGCCCCCATCAGATAGACAACAGAGAACACACAGATCCACACCACGTCCAGGAAGTGCCAGAACAGGCTCAGGCACAGGATACGGGTACGGTTAGTACTGGTCAGGCCGCGACGGGAGATCTGGAACATCAGGACTGCCATCCAGATCAGGCCGGAGGTCACGTGCAGACCGTGAGTGCCGACCAGCGCGAAGAACGCGGACAGGAAGCCACTGCGATCCGGGCCGAAACCTTCCATGATCAGGTGATGGAATTCATAGATTTCCATCCCGATAAATCCAGCACCAAACAACCAGGTCAACGCCAGCCAGGAAACAACCTGGCTCTTGTTGTTTTTGTACATGGCGATAGCCGCCATGCCGTAGGTGATGGAGCTGAATAACAGCAGTGCGGTTTCAACCAGAACGAACGGCAGTTCAAAGATGTCCTTGCCGGTCGGGC
>NZ_CDRQYH010000115.1:0-6689 GCF_977039595.1 Enterobacter sp. | reverse complement strand
ACCACGAGCTGATCAAGGTGAAAATCGCCTCTGAAGACAGAGACACTAAAAACCTGATCGTGGAAGCCATCGTGCGCGAAACCGGCGCCTGTAATGTACAGGTCATCGGTAAAACGCTGGTGCTCTACCGCCCATCTAAAGAGCGTAAAATCTCGCTGCCACGCTAAGGATATCCTGAATTAAACACATTTTCTGTGTGAAACGAGGGATTTCTGTCAGCAGGCGAGCAAAATGCCATGCTCCTTGAGTTGATAAAAGGCCGCTATGCGGCCTTTTTCTTTTCTTTACAATGTATCAACATCTTAGTAGAGAAGCGAATTACAGGTATTCAACCTTAATAATTTCGTATTCCACTTCACCGCCAGGGGTGCGGATGGTGACAACATCGTCCTGCTCTTTGCCAATCAGGCCGCGAGCAATCGGAGAGTTCACTGAAATCAGGTTCTGTTTGAAGTCTGCTTCATCATCACCCACGATGCGATAGGTCTGCTCTTCGTCGTTGTCCAGGTTCAGAACGGTCACAGTGGAACCAAAGATCACACGCCCATTGTTAGGCATTTTGGTGATATCGATGACCTGTGCATTGGACAGTTTTGCCTCGATATCTTTAATACGCCCTTCACAGAAACCCTGCTGCTCACGCGCGGCGTGGTATTCAGCGTTCTCTTTCAGGTCGCCATGCTCGCGCGCATCCGCGATAGCGGCGATGATTTCAGGACGACGCACGGATTTCAGGAAATCCAGCTCTTCGCGCAGTTTTTCGGCACCACGTAAGGTCATCGGAATAGCTTGCATTTGTTATACCTCTTAAACATTCCTGTTGGGAGCAGTGTTCCCTGCTCCTGCCCACCTAAGCGGGCAAGAAGCAAAAAGAAAACCGACCCGGGAGCAATGCCCCAGGTCAGCAGCAATTTTTCAATTTGATATGCATTTTACCGCGAAGTTCACTATGGGTCATCGTTTACTTTGCAGTGCTATGCACCGTAGTATGACGGTTTGTTTTCGGGTTGTTAGCGCGAGATTATGCGATTTTCCAGATTTATCATCGGATTGACTACCAGTTTAACGTTCACTGCCCAGGCCGCGAATGTTGATGAGTACATTAATCAGCTCCCCGCAGGCGCGAACCTTGCCCTGATGGTGCAGAAGGTTGGCGCACAGGCTCCCGAGATTGACTATCACAGTCAACAGATGGCGCTGCCTGCCAGTACCCAAAAGGTGATTACTGCCCTCGCCGCCTTGCTCCAGCTCGGTCCTGACTTCCGTTTTACTACCACACTCGAGACCAAAGGTAACGTCGAGGGTGGCGAACTGAAAGGCGATCTTATCGCCCGTTTTGGCGGCGATCCGACCTTTAAGCGCCAGGATATCCGCAATATGGTTGCGGTACTGAAAAAATCTGGCGTGCAGAAAATTGATGGCAATGTGCTGATTGACACCTCCATCTTTGCCAGCCACGATAAAGCTCCTGGCTGGCCGTGGAACGACATGACCCAATGCTTTAGCGCCCCACCCGCCGCCGCGATTGTTGACCGTAACTGCTTCTCGGTTTCACTTTACAGCGCGCCAAAGCCAGATGATTTAGCATTTATCCGCATAGCATCCTACTACCCGGTCACCATGTTTAGCCAGGTTCGCACGCTGGCGAAAGGCTCCCCGGATGCGCAATATTGTGAGCTGGACGTCGTGCCCGGCGATCTTAACCGCTTCACCCTTACCGGCTGCCTGACGCAGCGCGCCGATCCACTGCCCCTGGCCTTTGCGATACAGGATGGGGCAAGCTATGCGGGTGCCATTCTGAAAGATGAACTGAAGCAAGCGGGCATAACTTATACCGGCACCCTGCTTCGTCAGACGCAGGTCAACCAGCCCGGCACGGTCATCGCCAGCAAACAGTCTCCTCCGCTGCACGATTTACTGCGAATCATGCTGAAAAAGTCGGACAACATGATTGCCGATACGGTGTTTCGCATGATTGGTCACGCGCGTTTCGGCGTGCCGGGAACCTGGCGCGCGGGTTCAGACGCGGTTCGGCAGATCCTGCGCCAGCAGGCTGGGATCGATCTGGGTAATACCATCGCCGTCGATGGCTCCGGACTATCGCGTCATAATTTGATCTCTCCGGCCACGATGATGCAGGTGCTTCAGTACATTGCACAGCACGACACTGAGCTAAACTTTATTTCAATGCTGCCGCTGGCCGGGCATGACGGTTCTCTGCAGTACCGTGCCGGGCTTCACGCTGCCGGTGTGGATGGCAAAGTCTCTGCGAAAACAGGCTCACTGCAGGGGGTTTACAACCTTGCAGGCTTCATCACTACCGCCAGCGGACAACGCCTGGCATTCGTGCAGTATCTTTCCGGCTATGCCGTCGAACCGACCGACCAGCGCAATCGTCGTATTCCGCTTGTTCGCTTCGAAAGCAGGCTTTATAAGGACATCTATCAGAATAACTAGCGATGAAACTACTCATAGTTGAAGACGATCTGTTATTGCAGGAAGGGCTGGCGCTAGGTCTAGCCAATGAAGGGTACGCCCTCGACTGTGCTGGCACCGCAGCGGAGGCGGATTCTCTGATTCAGAGCGGCGAATACAGCCTGGTGATCCTCGATTTGGGCTTGCCTGATAAAGATGGCGCCACGCTGCTCGGCCAGTGGCGACGTCGCGGCATCGCCAACCCGGTATTGATCCTGACGGCACGAGATGCCATTGAAGACCGTATTACTGGCCTCGATGCAGGCGCTGATGATTACCTGGTGAAGCCTTTTGCGCTCGCGGAGCTGCAGGCTCGGGTGCGAGCGTTGATTCGCCGCTATCAGGGCCATAGTGATAACTTACTGACCGACGGCGATATTACGCTGAATTTGCAAACCCAGCAGGTGCTGCGCCAGGATCAGGCCGTAGAGGTGACGCCAAAAGAGTTCGCCTTGCTTACGCGTCTGATCATGCGGAGCGGGCAAACGGTACACAGAGAAACGCTCCAGCAGGATATTTACTCCTGGCAGGACGATCCCGGCTCAAATACCCTTGAGGTCCACATCCATAACCTGCGGCGTAAACTCGGCAAAGACAGGATCAAAACCGTTCGCGGCGTCGGCTATCGTCTGGAGAGCCAGAAATGAACAGCATGCGTCGGCGTTTGATGGTGCTGCTGGCGGTGATTCTCCTGTTTTTCCAGCTGATAAGCGTTATCTGGCTATGGCATGAAAGCCGTGAACAGATTGGTTTTCTGGTCAACGAAACGCTGTCAGCAAAAGCGCGCAATAATCACGTTGAGAAAGAGATCCGCGAAGCGATTGCCTCGCTGCTGGTTCCTTCCCTGGTGATGGTCGGCTTTACCCTGCTCTTCTCCTTCTGGGCGGTCACCTGGATAACCCGACCGCTGAATAAACTCCGCGACAGTCTCGCTAACCGTTCGGCCGATAACTTAACCCCGCTTCCTATGTATTCCGACATGGAAGAAATTGGCGCGGTGACGACCTCCCTGAACCAGCTATTGGCACGACTGGATAGCACCATTCAGCAGGAGCGTCTCTTCACCGCAGACGCCGCACACGAGCTGAGAACGCCTCTGGCCGGCATCCGGCTCCATCTTGAGCTCATGGCGCAGTCAGGCGCGCCACAGGCCGCGACGTTAATTAGCCGTATCGATCAGCTCATGCATACCGTCGAACAGCTGCTAATGCTGGCCCGTGCCGGACAGGCAATGGCGAGCGGGCACTACGAAACCGTGAACTGGACGGAAAATATCATTGAACCTCTCGGCCTGGGGCATGAAGCCAAAGAGCATACGGTGATTTGGCCCGCTAAAAGCGCGCTCACGGTTCAGGGAGATGCCGTGCTCCTGCGCCTGATGCTGCGCAACCTGCTGGAAAATGCAGGGCGCTACAGCCCGGCAGGGACAACGATTACAGTGACATTAACCGAGGTCGACGGGGGGACGCAGATCAGCGTTATCGATCAGGGTCCAGGGATTGATGAAGCGCACCGAGTGTCAATCACCGAGCCATTCCGCCGTCTTGACCAGCGCTACGGAGGGAGCGGTCTGGGCCTGAGTATCGTGCAGCGCATCGTCCAGCTACACCACGGCAGGCTGACCCTTGAAAATGGCGCTGAAGGCGGTTTAATCGCCAGCTGCTGGCTGCCCACAACGCTTCAATAAAAAAGCCCCCATAATGGGGGCTTTGAACAGATATTAATGCTTGTAGATGAACTCGACGCCTTCTTCGTCGTCTTCATCCCAGTCATCGTCCCAGTCTTCATCGTCTTCTTCCGCTTCCAGCTCTTCGAGCTGCTGGCGGTGGTAGTCATCCCACATGAATTCGACTTTTTCTGGCTGTTTGACTTCTTCCGCCTGAACAATTGGGTTCTCAATGATGAAGGTCATCACATCCCAGCATAGATCCTTCACGCCGACCTGGCTTGCCGCAGAGATCAGGTAGTACTTATCTTCCCAACCCATCGCTTCAGCAATGGCTTTCGCTTTTGCTTCCGCTTCGGCTTTATCCATCAGGTCGATCTTGTTGAAGACCAGCCAGCGCGGTTTATTAGCCAGTTTTTCGCTGTATTTTTCCAGCTCGCCCACGATGATACGGGCGTTTTCAACCGGATCGGAACCGTCGATAGGATCGATATCGATAAGGTGCAGCAGCACGCGGCAGCGCTCAAGGTGCTTCAGGAAGCGAATTCCCAGACCGGCCCCTTCTGCGGCGCCTTCAATCAGACCCGGGATATCGGCAACCACGAAGCTCTTCTCGTTATCCATACGGACAACACCCAGGCTTGGTACCAGCGTGGTAAACGGATAGTCTGCCACTTTTGGCTTGGCCGCAGAGACGGCGCGAATGAACGTCGATTTACCGGCGTTTGGCATACCCAGCATGCCCACGTCTGCCAGAAGCATCAGCTCCAGCTGCAGGTCGCGCTTATCGCCCGGCGTACCCATCGTTTTCTGACGCGGCGTACGGTTAACGGAAGATTTGAAACGGCTGTTACCCAGACCGTGCCAGCCGCCTTTCGCCACCATCAGGCGCTGACCGTGTTTGGTCATGTCACCCATGGTTTCACCGGTCCCCTGGTCAATCACGCGCGTACCGACCGGAACTTTAATGGTGACGTCTTTACCGCGTTTCCCGGTACAGTCACGGCTCTGGCCGTTTTGGCCACGTTCAGCGCGGAAGGATTTTTCGAAACGGTAGTCGATCAGCGTGTTGAGGTTCTCATCCGCCTCCAGCCACACGTCACCACCATCCCCGCCGTCGCCGCCATCAGGACCGCCACGTGGGATATACTTTTCACGGCGGAAGCTCACGCAACCGTTGCCGCCATCACCAGCCACGACCAGGATCGTCGCTTCATCAACAAACTTCATTTTACTCTCCGTAACTCATTCGCCTGAGCGGGGGACTACTACAACCGCTTCATTTTTGCGCCAACGTCCCCAAAGACGATGACCAATGGCGGAATACATCGCGCCCGCAACCACGACAAACGCACCGAGATAACCCAACAGGTTGAGCATCGGTCTGACGAAGACATCGGGCCAGGCCATTGATAACAAATCTGAAAATAACAGCGTAAACAGCGGAGTAAGCGTAATTAACGCGCTCACCTGTGCTGCTTGCCAGCGCGCCATCGCTTCGGCCAGCGCGCCATAACCGACCAGCGTGTTCAGCCCACAAAAAATGAGGCACGCCAGTTGCCAGTCGCTAAGCTGGGAAATCACTCCCGGCTTTGCTAATGGCAGCAATGCTATTGTACACAAAGTGTACAGCAAAAAGAGGATCTGCTGTGAGGCAAGACGACGCAATAACACCTTTTGTGCGACGCCATAGCTCACCCAGACCGTTGCTGCCCCCACACCGAAAATTACACCCCATGTGTAATCCGTCAGGCGAGTGAAAATCTCAATCAGACTGGTGTTGAAGAACATCACCAGACCGCACAGCAGCATGCTCGCCCCGATAATCTGCGTACCACGCATCTTTTCCTTGAGGATAAAGACGCTGGCGATCATCATGCCAACCGGTGAAAGCTGACCTATCACCTGCGACGCCGTGGGGCTGAGATATTGCAGGGAAGAGCTGAACAGGATGAAGTTACCGAACAGACCGCCCGTCGCGATAGCCAGCAATACCAGCCAGCGCGGTTTACGGAAGAGCCGCAAGGGTGGAAGCTTACCTTTGATTGCCAGAATGGCCCCGAGGCCGATGCTTGCCATCAGAAAGCGATAAAAAACCACCGTAGGCGGCTCCATCACTTCCAGTACCTGCTTCATTGCAATTGGCAGCGCACCCCAGCACATTGCGGTAGTGAGCGCCAAAAGAATACCAATGCCGGCCTGCTGCTTCATGCCCGTTTTCCCTACAGAAAAAATTACCGGGTTTCCAATGTAAAAAGCCCCGCAACAGGTTGCGGGGCTTTAATCCGTTACCGGACCGAGAAAACCTTACTCAGCAACGATGCTGATATATTTACGGTTGTTCGGGCCTTTAACTTCAAATTTCACTTTACCGTCTGCCTTAGCAAACAGAGTGTGGTCACGACCGCAACCTACGTTGTTGCCAGCGTGGAATTTGGTACCACGTTGACGAACGATGATGCTACCCGCCAGAACGGATTCGCCACCGAAACGCTTAACGCCCAGGCGTTTAGCTTCTGAATCGCGACCGTTACGTGTGGAGCCGCCA